>JAKAXP010000141.1 GCA_021816545.1 Bacteroidota bacterium | reverse complement strand
TTACACCGGGTATTGACTCCGGCAATTCGCCGGTAAGCGCAGCAACAAAAACACATGCGGCAAGGTATGTCCCAAGCTCGGAAGGATGGGATCCGTCAGGAAAGTAGAGCCTGAAATCAGGGCGTTCGGCAAGTGCGAGAGCCCATGCCTCTCCCACGGGAACAACCTTTGCACCGTTGGTTGCAGCTGTTTCACGGTAAACCCTGCTGATGGTTTCCTGTTGCTCAGGTGACTTCTCCCTGGCCCACGTCAGGTAATAGTAAGGTCTCGCCCCCTTGTCCCTAACCAGGCCACTGAACAGCCTGAGGTAATACTCTGCACTGTCTTTCTCATTAACTGTTCCCAGGCTCCATTCCTGAAGAACAACAATATCATAGTTGCCATTGCTGATCTCCTCCCGGGAGGTGAGTCCGCGCGCCCCTCTCCAGTGTTCGCTGAGTTTCGCGCCACCGGCAGTCACCTTTCTGGTTAAAAGAACAGTGCCTGTTGTTTCAGAGAGTACAGAAACCACCTGTGGCAGGTTTTCAAAATAGGTGTAACTGTTACCCACAAAGAGTACCCTCACAGTGTCCTTCAATTCCTGAGCCGGGCTTTTTACGCTTAAAAGAGCGCAACCCAAAATCAGGATCCCGTAAAGAAGTTTTCGTGACATTTTATTTCCTTTTGTTGTACTCGCTTATAATCTCTTCCCTGCTGACAGGTTTTCCGTGACCGGGAAGAATTGTCAGGCAGCCTGTGTCAATAATCTTCTTCCAGCTGCCGATCAGCACTGCAACATCATCGGCAAACGGAGGGAACGGCGATCCCGGCATAGTGCCAATAACAGAGTCACCTGCAATTGCGACAACATCGTCAATAACCACCGTTGATCCTCCGGGTGAATGACCTGGTGTATGTATAATAAACCCGTTTATCCCGAAACGGTTCAAATCAAACCTGTCAGAGAATACATGATCGGCAATGCAGGGGTCGTATTTGAAAACGGGTCCCATCTTCTTTCCGATGCTGACCAGGCTGCGTGTAAGTGAATAGGTTCCGCGTGGTATCGGGGTATCACCGGACGCAAGCATCCCGCTTTCGGCTTCCTGTACCACCACCTCCGCCCCGTACTCCTTTTGCAGCCAGGCTGCATTCCCGGCATGGTCAAAATGGGTGTGTGTCAGGATAACCGCCTCGGGTATCAGCTTCTTCCTCTCCAGGGCATGCTCTATCCTGCTGCGGTCAAATGATATACCTGTGTCAACAAGGACAGTCCTGCTGTTCCTGGTAACAGCAAAAATATTGCACCTTGCCGGAGTCAGTCTTATGACCGAGGTGCCTTTGCCAGTATCCGGAATTTCAATCATAATACTAAAATAATAATCCCCTCAGATCTGATGTATATTTTGCTACAAACAATGATACCTTTGGGTAAACAACCAGATCCTGCAATGATAAGTATACCCATGTACCAGGTTGATGCATTCACCCACGGTCCCTTCACAGGAAACCCGGCTGCGGTTTGCATTCTCACGGAACCGGTCACCGAAGAAACCATGCAGAAAATAGCGATGGAAAACAACCTGTCGGAAACTGCATTTATTACACGCGGGAAGGATGAATGGCTGATCAGGTGGTTCACCCCTGTGGAGGAGGTGGACCTGTGCGGCCACGCAACCCTGGCTTCTGCATTTGTTGTGCTCAATATTCTTGAACCGCAGAGCGAAGAAGTTATTTTCCGGTCAAGGGTAATGGGGCTCCTTATTGTAAGAAGACGGGGAGATCTTCTTGAACTCGATTTCCCGGTTGATCAGGCCGCTAACTGTGAGTTGCCGTCATTTATAGGCGAAAGCCTTGGTGCTGCTCCCCTGGAATCCTATCTGGGCAGAAGTGATTATATGCTGATTTATAAAAGCGAGGCTGATATCAGGAAAATGAAACCTGATTTCAGGAAACTGGCGCAGACGAAAAGCCGTGGAGTTATTGTGACAGCTCCCGGTGATACCGTTGATTTCGTTTCAAGATTCTTCTGTCCGCAGATAGGCATTGATGAAGACCCGGTAACCGGTTCAGCTCATACCACTCTTACCCCGTACTGGTCAGCACGCCTTGGCAAGCTGTCGCTTAAGGCAAAACAGCTCTCAGCCCGCGGAGGTTATCTTGAATGCACGCTTCGCGGAGACAGGACACTTATTTCCGGACATGCTCTTCTTTACCTTAAAGGAGAAATAACAATAAACTGACAATCCCATGAAAACCACGACCTTACCGGCCAAATTGGCTTTTGTTGTCTTTTTCTCCCTGATGCTGATCGTATCAGGATGCTCAAAGAATAAAGACAACGGCTCCCCTGCATTTTCCCAGGACTATGTTGTCTTTGCCTGGAATGATCTTGGAATGCACTGTCTTAATCCAACTTATGACAAGGCGGTGATACTTCCCCCTTACAACAACCTGATGGCACAGGTGGTACTGAGAGGCAATCCGCCTAAGATTGTCACAAGCGGCATAACCGTTGAATATCGTTTACTTGGAAACACAACATCATACAACAAGCGCGGGTACGGCGGATTCTGGGATAATGTTAAAGCGCTTTTCGGACTGGAGTCACTTCAGCATGATGTGGGTCTGACCGGCAACAGGCTCAGCGGAACAATGCAGGCCGCAACAGGTCACTTTGAAGCCACGGGAATCCCGGTGACACCGGTTAATGATATGGGAGTATGGGATCCTCTCCAGGTTGCGGAGCTGACAGTTAAGGACGGAGCCGGAAAAACCCTGGCAACCACGAGAGCCACTGTACCGACTTCTGATGACATCAACTGTGCAAAATGCCACGGCAGTGACGCTTTCAATGATGTCCTGCTTGAACATGACGATGAGGAGGGAACCAACCTGATGCAGTCGAAGCCCGTCCTCTGTGCAAAATGCCACGGCAGCCCGGCTCTCGGACAGACAGGAAGAGGGACAGCTGGTACATATCTCTCGGAAGCGATTCACGGTTTCCACGCTGATAAAGGGGCATCATGCTATGACTGTCACCCCGGCAATACCACCAAATGCAACCGGAGTGAGAAGCATACGGCAGCAGACGGCAATTGCACAAGATGTCACGGCACCATGGAGCAGGTGGCAGCGTCAACGAAGTCAGGACGGGTGCCATGGGTAAATGAACCCTCATGCTCCTCATGCCATGCAGGCGTCACCGATGCGGGTTCTACGGCATCTCTCTACAGGAATTCAACAGGTCACGGAAACATGATGTGTACAGCATGTCACGGCAGCCCGCATGCGATGGTACCGTCACTCAAGGATGCCGATAATTACCAGGCAATGCAATACCAGCCTTACAGTAAATCTCCCAAGACACTTGGCAGTTGCGGCACCTGCCATAGCAGCTCAAGGGGTGAAAATGAGATTGAGGACTACGCTGAAGTGCACGGTGGAAGCAATCCTGAAAAAGAAAACGGCTGTTACATCTGTCATACCTCGGTGCAGGCAAATACTGCCAAATGGCCTCATGCATTTACCTGGCAGGACAGTAACTGACTTTTGGGGGATTTATTGAATTTTGCAGTCGCGGAATTTTCTTATTAATTACCGGGCATTCATTCAGTTCCTTTGAAATCGCTCCAAAATCGATTAAGTTTGCCGGCGAAACAGAAAAGGATGATAAAGAAGGATGCCATTCATCCCTACGGGGAAAAGCAGGATCAGTTTGACAGGCGTTACCTGCGTATGGCCGCGGTATGGTCAGAGAACTCCTATTGCCAGAGGAGAAAGGTTGGAGCACTGATTGTCAAGGACAAAATGATCATCTCTGACGGGTACAACGGTACACCGGCCGGATTTGAAAATGTTTGCGAGGATGAAAACAATGTGACCAAACCTTACGTTTTACATGCCGAAGCAAATGCCATCACCAAGGTGGCAAGGTCTAACAACTCAAGCGAGAACGCCACTCTCTACATAACTGACTCACCCTGCATGGAATGCGCAAAACTGATAATTCAGTCGGGAATAAGGCGAGTCGTTTACAGTAACCAGTACCGCAACCTTGACGGCATCGAGCTTCTGAAACGGGCAGGCATTGAGCTTGTTTACATTGAACCGGGAGAAAAGAAAAATGAAATATAACAGAGCATATCTGCCGCTGATCATCGGTGTTGCCATGGCTGTCGGCATACTGATTGGATTTTATATGCCCCACCCCCAGACAGGGCTTTATACAAATTTCCCGCCGTCGAATGACAAGCTGAGCAGGGTTCTGGACATCATTGAGTCTGATTATGTTGACACAGTCAACCGGAATGCGCTCATCGAGGAGGCCATCCCGGTGATGCTCCGCAAACTGGATCCCCACTCGGTTTATATCCCCGCCTCTGACCTGGCCCAGGCAAATGAGCCGCTCCAGGGAAATTTTGACGGAATAGGCGTTTCTTTCAATATGCTTACTGACACTGTGCTCATTATAAGCACCATCCCCGGCGGGCCATCGGAAAAAGCCGGAATAATTGCGGGAGACAAAATCATCTACGTAAATGACTCCCTGATTGCCGGCAAAAACATTCCCGATGAGGATGTGGTGAAGATGCTCAAGGGCCCACGAGGCACGAAGGTTGAACTGAAGATAGAGCGCAAAGGAGCTGCCAGCCTCCTTCCGTTCACAATCACCAGGGACAAGATTCCAATCTACAGTGTCGATGTCTCTTACATGATGTCAGGTGATGTGGGCTATATCAAGATATCCAACTTCGCCCTTACCACTCATGATGAATTCAAAAAGGGGCTCCGCGAGCTGAAAGAGCAGGGAATGAAAAAACTTATCCTTGACCTGAGGGGCAACTCGGGGGGTGTAATGGACGCCGCCACCCAGATTGCCGACGAGTTCCTCCCTGAGGGCAAACTGATTGTCTTTACAATGGGCAAATCAACCCCCAGGCAGGATGTAAAGGCAACGGCCCAGGGTGATTTTGAGACCGGGGAACTTGTTGTGCTGATAGATGAATGGAGTGCATCAGCAAGCGAGATCCTGGCAGGCGCAGTTCAGGACAATGACCGTGGTACAATAATAGGTAGGCGTTCATTCGGCAAAGGATTGGTCCAGGAGCCCGTTATGTTCCGCGACGGCTCGGGAATGAGACTCACCATAGCAAGATACTATACGCCAACAGGACGGTCTATTCAGAAACCCTATGACGAGGGTGTCGACAAATATTACGAAGACCTCGGCAACAGGATGATGCACGGTGAGTTCGAAGAAGCTGACTCCATCAGGCAGGTTGACTCACTGAAGTTTACCACCCCGGGCGGAAAGGTCGTTTACGGAGGAGGAGGCATCATGCCTGACATCTTCATTCCGCTGGATACAACCGGCGTTTCAGACTATTTTCTCGCCATCAGGAATACCGGCCTGCTTTACAGGTACGCCATGAAATATACCGAGGACAACCGGGAGACACTCAGAAAATACAATGATCTTCCGGCACTCAGTAAATGGCTTGATGCCCAGAACCTGCTTGCAAAATTCGTAGCCTATGCCGGACAGAACGGCGTACCGGCCAACAACAGGCAGATTGAAATCTCCGGGAAAGTCATCACCGTTCAGCTTAAGGCGTATATTGCACGCAACATGATTGATAACAAGGGATTTTACCCGATATGGCAGGAAATTGACAGGACCTTGCTTGATGCTCTCAGCTACATCGAGAACAACTGATTTTAAATCACCATTTTAACTTTTCGGCGAATCTCGCGATAACCGCGGCAGATTTTTCTGTCTCTTCAATGAAGCCAAGGTGACCTGACTTTTCAAGAATCACCAACTCTGCATTGTAAGGCCATCCTGTGTCACGCATTGCCTTTTCGGGCGAAAAATATAGGTCATGCCTCCCCAGGATCCACAGGAGCGGAACGCTGCCACTTTCCAGGATATACTGGCGCGAAGGCCTGGCTATCATGCCGTTCAGCAGAGCGATAATGCCTTCTCCAGGATTCCGGGACGCAATTTTCTTTGACCTTTCGAGCTCCCCCTTCATGGATTCAAGATTTTCCCTGGCGAACATCATGCTTACATTTCCGGGGTACATTATATTCTTCCGCCCTGCCCTGACAACAGCGATCTCCCTGTTTCGCCTATTGATGGCCTCAGGCGTGTCTGCGTGAGGATGAGAGTGAAAGAGCACATACCCTGACAGAAGCTCAGGGAACAGCTCCAAAAACGCAAGGGTGACATAACCGCCAAGGGAATGACCCACCATCATTACCTTACTAGAT
>JAKAXP010000140.1 GCA_021816545.1 Bacteroidota bacterium | reverse complement strand
CAGGCAGCGGTGAATGCTGACCCTTCACTTAAGTCAAAGGCTGATGCAAAGATCAGGGCGTATATGAAATTGTTCCCAACCAGGGAGGATTGTTTTTACCGCAAGATCCTTGACGAGGGTGTTGTTTACACTGTCGGCGGCTGGGTCAACGAGATCACCAGGGTAAGGTTCAGGAAGGAGTAGCTTCCCGCTACCAGGAGTTATTTAACTAGGATATTGAATTGTCCGGAAACGGGTACCCCCACCCATGATATTCCACATGCTGTCAAATCATCACTTCTCAAATCCGAAACGGTAATTTAGGCTGAAGTTTAGTCTGCCCTTTCTTGGAATAGTGGTGCCGGTATCATAAGAATAGAAATCTTCACCCGGAAAGTAGTATTTAACGCTAAGACCTATACTCTTATTGAGAAGAGCCTCTGCTGAAATGAAAGGGAAGGAGTAATAATTTGTAACGCCGAGGCCCGCACTGAAGTGGTAATTTGTCTCAGAGCCGAAACCGCTTCCTATACTGAATTCATGCAGGTTTACAGGGAAGGATGACGGGTAAGTGAATCCGTAGTTGTACTGCAGGTCAACAATATCTCTTCTTCCAGCCCTGACCAGCACCTCCGGCAGGAACGGGGAAAATCTGGTTCCCCTGTTGAATTTAGTCTGGTTGATCGGGCCTGCCGGTACCCATCTTATATTTCCCATCTGGGCGCCAAGACCCAGTCCGACCCACCTGAGGTCATACCTGATGTATGGATTGACCCCCCATAGAAAATCATTTCTTTCCCATCCCCAGGAAAGGCTGTTTTCATTGTTTACGCCTCCGAATACATTAACTCCCAGGGTGGTAGCCGAGGTTCCTTCGACTTTGGTTTTTGAGAATCCTGCTCCTCCTATCCTGTATATATGCTGATAATCGTCATGGGTATATACTGTACCGCACTCTCCTTCACGAGGGTTATATGAAGTTGTACTGTAGAAGTTGCCGAATGAAGCGGCGAAGTCTAAACGTTTGTACGATTTAACATCCCTGTAGAAGTTACGGGCAGAATTATTGCCCGTTGAATCCGGCGGTACGGACAGGACTGTCAGGCAGACAGGCACAATGAAAAAGGATGCCGTGGTAAGCCTGACCCTCGCCGGTTTTGCACTCATGAAAACTGCAATTATTAAAATGACTACCGCGGGAATGAACCTGATTGTGAGGGAGAGCCATTCAAAACCGGTAAACATGCTTCTGAAGAAAAGGATTGCGGATGAAAGGATGATTGCGTAGAGTGCAAGAGATTTCAGTGAAGGCTCTTTACCCGGCAAGACCCTGAACAGGGGATGAGATGCCTTTTCATTCAGCAAGAGGGCAGTACCGCTTATACATGCAATAAGCAGAAGTGACCAGTGTTGTATATTCAGGCCCAGGAAAAAGGCTGTTACAGTTCCAAAAGTACCGGGGTCACGGAGGAAACCGGTAACAAACCGCAAGGCAAAGAACAGGCAGAATGAAAAGATAAGGGTACTCCAGGCTTTTATCCAGTATTTCCGGGATTTCCATACTAGAAATGAAACGACGAGCAGCAGTATTGCCTCATAGAGCTGTACCGGGTGAATGCTGAGCGACCAGGCAGCACCGGCATCTGTCAGGTCGTGGGCAACATGATGAAAATGTGCACCGGTGCCATAAGGATATTGTACGCTCCACGGCAGTGCTGAGGGTTTGCCAAAACAGCATCCGTTAATGAAGCATCCCGTCTTTTGTATAGCCAGTCCGATTGGTGCCACCCATGCATATAGATTGAGCAAGGCCCTGTCGATGTTCAGTATATGGCGGCAAAGAATCAGTCCTGCAAGACCGAATATCAGCCCGCCCACTGCGTATCTGTCCTGGTGATGCCCGGTATTGCCGGAAGTCAGGGCTGTTCCCCATTCAGACAGTGGAACCGCAGTGAGTCTTGATCCGACAATTGTAAAGAGCGCCACCGTTGTAAGCATCAGAAGCAGTTTCGGGATACTGATTTTTGACTTTATGCTGTAGAAAATGAATACGGCAAATGTTACGGTAAAGGCCAAAACATATGAAAGTGAAAAGTAGTATCCCGGATCAGAGACATCTATTTTCATAATTGTAAAGTTTTCAGTTTTTCCGCCTTATAAATTTACACCTCTGAAAGCCTGAAGTCAAATAAATCTGCTGTCTGTCAGCCTTTTTGGCAGTTCCCATAGTATAACGGAAGTTTTCAGGCTGAATCTCACCTACCGTAAGGAGGCGTTTGTCAAAAACGGATATTTCGGGAGATTCAGGTCGGGGGTCATCTAAAATATTGCATATTAATGGCATAAGGGAGCATCTGCCGGATACAACAGAAAAGTTCACGTATTTTCAGTAAAAATGAGGTTCTTTTTGACGAACCGTATATTTCCGGTTGCCAGTTGGGCTACGGGAGGTGTGAGCCCCTGTGAAAATTTGATCAGCACTGAATGTAACATACACAAAATCACGTAATTTGAAGTTTATGCCCTTGTCCGGAGCTAGTCTCAGAAGTAACTTTGTCATGAAGATCAAAACGAACAGCCATGAAGACATTCAGACAGATTTCTTCAGGTTTAGGCGTTGCGGCCGGATGCAATACAGTAGTCAGGAATCTAAATCTCAGACTTGCAGAAAAGGGTACTGCACTCAGGGTCATACTTATATTCATGACCTTTTTCCTCACTTCGTATGCCGTTCCGGGAGGAATGCCTGCAATGACTGAAGACATGCAGCTCAGGGCTGAGAAGGATCTGTTCTATTTCCAGGTCAGATACCTTCCTTTCAGCGAAGACCTGCTCATTAAATGCCTCGAATACGAAGGCATAAAACACCAGGAGGTGGTGTTGCTCCAGTCACGTCTCGAAACCGGGTATTACACCTCTGACATATTTCTGAACGGGAACAACCTCTTTGGCATGAAGTATCCCACACACAGGCCAACGGTTGCTACCGGTACATACAGGGATCATGCGAAATATGACCACTGGTCAGACTCGGTTATAGACTATGCGTTATGGCAACAATATTACATCTCCCGCGGGTACAGGATAGGAGAGGAGGGTCAGGACACTGACTTCTACCTTGTCTTCCTTAAAAGTATCCCTTACGCTGCAGATAGGAAGTATGTTAACAAACTCGTTAAGCTGTCATGCGGAGACATTACCTGATAGTTTACTGCTTCAGAAGCATAACGGTTACAGAATTAAATCCCTGTTTCACCTTCATCAATCAGAAGTACCTGGACGTTTCCCAGAGGGAGAGCCATGAACAACATGACCGCAGCAAGCTGAGTAAAGACCTCTGCTTTCTTTTGCTTAATATTTTAATGATCAGATGATAGCTGAATCACTTTTTTACTGGTACGAGGGCTCCGCCGTCCACCAGTATTTTCCCGTCAACTGAAAGTGTGCAGCCGGGAATATGGAATGAGTATCCAAAGGTGGATTTGTTATCACCACCGGCAAACAGGTTGTTTCCGATTCCGATCGTTATCATCCCTGCAGGCATCCAGCAGGCAAGCTTGCTGCCGGGTATGATGCTTACATTGGGATTGATACCAATATCAATGAAGGAAAATTCATCTTTTCCTTCTGCGAATGCATCATACACTTCCTTCAGGCGTTCTATACCTGACTTTGCTGTCATTGAGACGAGCTTTCCTTTCTGGAAAACGAGTGTAATGTCTTTTGCCTCAACTCCTGACCCGAAGTCAGAGGTGACAACTATTTTCCCCTCAGCAGTACCAGGTACAGGTGCCAAAGCCACCTCGCCGGCCGGCAGATAAACCTGTGTAGCGGTAAATCCCCCCTTGAGGTCCTCGTCCGAAATTATTCCGTCGAGAACAATGACCTTCCTGCCCGAAATATTTGCTTTAAAGTCAGTTCCGTTGGAATTGGTAATATGAACCACACTACCGGCTTCCAATACCTTCTTAAGGGTATTACCGGTCGCTTCAAGCGCCTGGTAATCGACGTTCATCCCCTTCCAGAACATGTCTGAAAGCTCCTCATATGTTAATCCGAATTGTTTTGCCCTGGCCTCTGTCGGATAGAGTCCGTTACCGATACCAACCTGCCTGATCTTACGGCTTAGGAAAAGTTCGGTTGCCGGGGCATTTGCCTGACTTTGAGTCGCGAAGCGTTCAGCAGGAATATCTGAAAGCAGATTCGGATCTTCATTGTAAGCAATGCCAATGGCTGCATCAATGAATCCGTAAATCTTCAGTGCAAGTTCAGGAGGTCGCGAATCATACACTGCAGGTACTTCAGTATATAACTTCCTGTCCAGCCTGTCGCTTCCGATTGTCAGCAGGGGATAACCTCCCTTTTTAGCCACATTGGCGACGATGTCTTCAAGAAGCTCCATATCACGCACTCCGCCCTGTACGAGGACGAATTCGCCTTCCTTTATGTTTGCACATTGATTTACTATCTTTTGTGCAAGTAATTCTTTCTCAGCAGATTTGGTATTTTCTGCAGTGACCTGTGCCATTATAGTCAGGCACGGAAGCATGGCAAGCAAGGCGACAATTAAGATCTTGATTCTTTTCATTGCAGGTAGATTTTAGTTATTTGATCAATATGGTCTGCTCCGAAATACTTCATCTGATTTCATGACAAAGTTCTGACACTTCACCGAATGCAATTTTGCTAAACGTCCCAAAGATTTGTCTCTTTGTGCCAGTTGCTTGTTTTAACCCCGATAGCATTGTAATTTTAACCCCAATGGAATTACCTCAGAAACTCTCATCAGACTAACACGAATATGAATGCAGCAAAGAAATCAGGGAGGTTTCCCTACGGATGGATAATCTTTATCCTTGCAATCGTTCTGCTTTTTTCCACCAACCCGTCGGAACAGCAGTTCACCTCTTACCTGAAGGATAAGATACAGGACCAGGTAAAGGGTGATGAGACCCTGACAGGCGATCTGACAAGACTGCTGTCCGGCCCGGCCGCTTCCCTTGCAGGCCTGGGAACAGTCAGAAAAGACTACTTCCTGTGTTCGACCTACGAGCTTGGTCTGCCGGGCGAGGAGCATCTTTTCCTTGGCATCCTGGATAACTTCATCAAAATCAAATAAGCTGGCCAGATGGAATTCTCCGAACTGATTAACGTGCGCGAAAGCATACGCAACTATGATCCTTCAAGGCCTGTCCCGGAGGATGTTCTGAAGAGGATCCTCGATGCAGGAAGAACAGCGCCATCAGCTGCGAACAGGCAGCCATGGAAATTCCTGCTTGTATCTTCACCCGGAATGCTTTCCAGGATAAGAGCCTGCTATGGCCGCGAATGGTTCCATGATGCTCCTCATGTCCTGGTTGTTGTGGGAATTAAGGACAAGTCCTGGAAAAGAAGTTTCGACGGATACTGTTCAGTGGAAACTGATGCAGCCATAGCCATGACTCATATTATCCTGGCTGCTGAGAATGAAGGGGTGGGAGCCTGCTGGATTGCGAACTATGACCCGGGGATACTCAAGGAAGCTCTGAGGGGTACCTCCGGGGCAGGAGAGAACCAGGTGATCTTCGGGATCACCCCCCTCGGCTACCCGAAGCCGGGATTCCGGAAATCAGGAGAGAAAAAGAGAAAAGACTTCAGCGAGATTGTTGAGATCCTGTAAAGGAGCCAGCCCCGAGGCCTGTTTCAGTTAGCCATCATATCAGGCAAGACTCAGGTTCCGGTGTGCATCCTCAAGAAGAGCATGGATTGGTACACCATAGGGGCAGGCAGCCTCACAATTCCCGATGCAACCGGCACACTTACCGGCATTGGATCTGCCGAGCTGCAAGTACTGGCTGATAGCATATTTTTCACGTGACTGCGCCATGAAATAGTGGTTGTACCGCATGATTGTATTAACCGGCACCCCGTTGGGGCAGCTGCTCTCACACAGACCACATGCATGACGGCAGTACAGGGGGCTGAACGTATCCTTCAGTGAGGCAATCGCTGAAATTGACTTTTCATTAAGCCGTGTTCCAGAAAGATTAATATAATCAGCCACTTCGGTGAAGTTTGAAAATGAGATCAGGACGGTACTTACCGCCGGATGATTCAGAACGAAACTTACAGCGGCTTCTTTTCTCGCGTTTACGTCAGACAGGCCATGCTGCATTAGAAACGGCATCGCCTGCTCCTGGCTCTTCATGATCTTGGAGTAAACGTCCTGAATATTCGGAGGGATTTCCTTGTTTTCTTTCTGGTAGTTTGAGACCATGTTTGTCACAATATTATAAGCACCCCCGA
>JAKAXP010000139.1 GCA_021816545.1 Bacteroidota bacterium | reverse complement strand
GACTGTTTGTCTGGCTCCTGCTGAGGCTGCTGATGATGGCAGAAAGACAGCGGACAACGTTCGTCAGGGCATACGGGTACGGGGTCTTCGGCCTCTTCCTGGTCCATTTCTTTGTGAATATAGGTATGACAATCGGTGTGATGCCTGTGATAGGTATACCGCTTCCTTTCTTCAGTTACGGAGGGAGCTCGCTGTGGGGCTTCACAATACTCCTCTTCATCTTCCTGCGGCTTGATGCCGGAAGGACAGAATACCTGGGTTAATCAGAACGGCACGCGCATGCCGGGTGAAAGTTCAATGCCGAATTCAGATTCCACGTAGCTGATCAGCTGAGGGAAGAACTCCATGAAGTCCTCCTCGATGGAGTAGTACTGTTTCTTCCAGATCCTCATGGCCCAACGGGTCTCTTTCGGCAGGGATGTGATGCCGCTGAGTGTTTTGAGCACCCTTCTTATGCCCCTCCGCGTCTGGTAGGTCTCGAGCCAGTTGTCAATTATGAAGAAAGGCATCTTTTCCCTCACAGTCTCAGGCAGAATCTCGAAGTTGTTGACCATCGCCCTGTAAAAGTTGTAGGTCACACTCTCCAGCGGCCTCCTGGAAAAGAGGTCCCACTCCCTTGTCAGGTAATGATCATACAATATGTCAATTATTACCCCGGCATACTTGCGGTACCGTCCCACGAAATGGAGCTTGCTGCGGTGCACAACCGGGTGCCTATCAGTAAATGCATCTATATGACGGTGAATGATTATCCCCTTGCGGATACCCTCAGGATACTTCAGGTAATCACGGCCCTTCACATAGTCGCCTATGTAATTCCCGATGATTATATTATCCGAGTCGCCTGAGAGGTATATATGTGCCAGGACATTCATCCGCCGAAAATTAGTGCAAAGATTCTGCCAATTTGCTGAGGTTTAAAATATTAAGCATTAAAAAAATCAACAAACCCCTCTGATTTATTAACTTCCATATTATCAAAATATTATAAGCCTCAGAAAGATTGAATGAAACTGACTATTATCACTTCCGATTTCAGTTACAAATTATAAATTTGCCGGATACTTCAACAGACTTATGCAGATATTATTTTAAAAAATCAATAACTAACTAGGAGGTTATATGTTAAAAAGGAATGTTATCATCATTGGAGCCGCGGGCAGGGATTTTCATAATTTCAATACCTATTTCCGCGACAATGAGCTTTACAATGTCGTTGCGTTCACCGCTGCCCAGATACCTGATATCGATGGCAGGAAGTATCCTGCAGGGCTGGCAGGGAAGCTTTATCCCGACGGCATTCCGATTTATTCCGAGAGTGATCTGCCTCGTCTGATTAAGGAATTGAAGGTAACCGACTGTGTTTTCGCATATAGCGATGTCACATACCAGAAGGTGATGTCAATGAGTGCCATCGTGAATGCTGCCGGAGCCAACTTCATGCTCCTCGGCTGGCAGGAGACGATGGTGAAGAGCACCAAACCCGTCATTGCCGTTGGAGCTATCCGCACAGGCTGCGGAAAGAGCCAGACATCGCGCAGGGTAATTGAACTGCTGATGAAGAAAGGGCTGAAGGTTGTGGCAGTGCGTCACCCGATGCCTTACGGCAACCTGATGGATCAGAAGGTGCAGCGTTTTGCAAAGGTTGAGGACCTGGAAAAGCACAAATGCACCGTTGAGGAGATGGAAGAGTATGAACCCCATGTTGTCCGCGGCAATGTAATATATGCCGGTGTTGATTATGAGGCTATCCTCCGTGCTGCCGAGAATGACCCTTCAGGATGCGATGTGGTGCTGTGGGACGGCGGAAACAACGACTTCCCCTTCTACAATCCTGACCTGATGATAACTGTCACTGACCCGCACCGTGCAGGCCACGAGCTTAAATATTATCCCGGAGAAGTGACCCTCCGCCTGGCCGATGTAGTTGTAATCAACAAGATGGACAGCTCGGCTCCCGGTGACATACAGACAGTTCGCGAGAGCATTGAGAAGGCAGCTCCGAAAGCTATCGTTGTTGACGGTGCATCACCGATCAGGGTTGATGATCCGTCCGTGATCAAGGGCAAGAGGGTGCTTGTTGTTGAGGACGGCCCGACACTCACCCACGGTGAGATGAAGATTGGTGCCGGTGTTGTTGCAGCCCGCAAGTTTGGCGCTGCCGAGCTGATTGATCCGAGACCGTTCACCGTTGGAAAGCTCACCGAGACCTTCGAAAAATACCCGAACATCGGAACGCTCCTTCCCGCGATGGGCTATGGCGAGCAGCAACTCAGGGATCTTGAGACCACCATCAACAATACTGACTGTGATGCTGTTGTCATTGGTACTCCGATTGACCTCAACAGGATTATTAAAATCAAAAAGCCTTCAACGAGGGTATGGTATGACCTGCAGGAGATCGGCAGCCCAAACCTCGAGGAGGTTATTGATGAATTTGTGAAGAAGCATAAGCTTTAGGCAGAAGGCAAAAGGCAAGAGGCAATAGGCAAGAGTGAGGTCTTCAGGCTGCATCCCGGTTACGGGTTTGACAGACTGAAGACTTTTTTTACATAATGAATAGCTGCCTACTGGTACTGCCTACTGGTACTGCCGACTGGTACTGCCGACTGGTACTGCCGACTGGTACTGCTTACTGGTACTGCCGTCCCGATCCGCCAGTCGGCAGATGGGGGATTGGTCCTCCTTCCCGATGCTCCCGAATTCATCGGGACACGTTCTTGCACGGGACTTCGCCGTAGTCGGAGTCTCAAACTGCAGACTGGTACTGCCGGCTGCCGACTGAATTTAGCTATCTTTGCGGCAGAAACTGAGTTATGCCTGATCAAAGTACTGCGGATGTAACCCTTGTCGGTTCAGGGAGCTGGGCTACCGCTATGGCAATGGTGCTTGCGTCCAACGGGAAACGCATTGCCTGGTACATTGACAGACCCGAGATATACCGGCATGTCCGGCGTTATCATCAAAACCCCTATTATCTCACTTCGGTGACACTGGATCCTCAGCTTGTAACCCCTTTTGACAACATTTCCGAAGCTGTTGCCGCATCAGAAACAGTCATCCTGGTAACCCCGGCTGCATTTTTAAAGGCAGAGCTCGAAGGGCTGAGTGATGATATGTTCGGAGGAAGGATAGTATGCTCGGGTATAAAGGGCATAGTGCCCGGAAACAATACTGTCGTTGGTGAGTACATTCACTCACGCTATGGCGTGCCGTATGAGGATATTGTAATTATTACCGGCCCCAGCCATGCTGAGGAGGTGGCCATGGAGAAGCTCACATATCTCACATTTGCCTCACCCGACAGATCTCACGCCCGGAAAGTTGCAGATCTCTTTTCCTGCAGGTGGATAATGACCATAATTTCCTCTGACATTTTCGGTACTGAGTATGCCGCTGTAATGAAAAACATCTACGCCATCGCCGCCGGGATTGCACACGGACTGGGTTACGGAGACAATTTCATAGCTGTCCTGCTCGCAAATGCTGCCGGGGAGATGCGCCGGTTTGTTGAAGCTCTCTCTCCTGAGCAGAGAGACATAACAGACTCCCCATACCTTGGTGACCTGCTGGTAACAGGATATTCGCAATTCAGCCGCAACAGGAATCTTGGGCACATGATAGGCAAAGGATATTCAGTCAGTAACGCCCTGCTTGAGATGACACAGGTGGCTGAAGGATATTATGCTTCTGGGTGCATCTATGAGGTAAAGAAGAAGACCGGATCAGACATTCCCATAGCTGATGCCGTTTACAGGATTCTTTACCTGAACTCGGCTCCCGCGAAGGAGATGAGAATACTCTCGAAAAATCTAAGATAAGAATATGAAAAGTGACCTTACAGTAAACATTAAAGGCATCAGTTCATTTGTAAATGAAGAAGAACTGAACAGAATAAGTGAAAGTGCAATAGAGCACCTTACAGCTCTCAGGGAAGGCCGGGGCCGGGGAAGTGAATTCACTGGCTGGCTGAGGCTCCCGGACAAGACTGTGTCAGAGACTGGTACGATACTTGCCTGTGCGCGCAGGCTTCGTGCCCAGGCGCCGGTGACTGTGGTAGTAGGTATAGGCGGCTCATATCTGGGTGCCAGAGCTCTTACAGAAGCACTCAATGACCCCTTCGCTCCGCAGGAGCACAGACTCCTCTTCGCAGGTCATACCCTGAGCGAGGACTATCACGCTGCACTGCTCAAATTCCTTGACGGTACGGCGTACAATATTGTTGTGATCTCCAAAAGCGGCACCACAACCGAACCGGCAATAGCCTTCCGGATTCTGCGTGATCACCTGAGGAACAAGCTGGGCACACCGGCAGCCAGGATGCACATCGTTGCAATCACCGATGCCCGCCGCGGGGCACTGCATGACCTTGCTGTCAGCGAAGGATATGAGACCTTCGTTATCCCTGATGATGTGGGCGGACGCTATTCGGTTCTCACACCGGTGGGGTTGCTTCCCCTGGCACTCGCCGGATATGACATTGACGCATTTGCCCGCGGGATGCTTGACATGGCCCTGTCGGTCAGGGAGGGCAATGATACACCGGCCAATATAGCAGTAACCTATGCCGCTGCGCGCAATACCCTTTATGACATGGGGTACTCAACCGAAATCCTCATCAGCTATGAACCCTCACTGGTTTTCCTGGCAGAATGGTGGAAGCAGCTTTACGGCGAGAGTGAAGGAAAGGAAAGCAAGGGGATCTTCCCGGCATCGGTGACATTCACAACCGATCTGCATTCAATGGGACAGTATATTCAGCAGGGAGAACGGAAACTTTTTGAGACGGTGGTTCATGTTAAGGACTCCCGCAACTCCCTGGTTGTACCTGGCGCAGCCGACAACTCTGACGGGATCGGCTTCATCGCCGGGAAGCGGCTGACAGAGGTGAATCACAGGGCTGAGGATGGCACCAGGATAGCCCATATCGACGGTGGAGTGCCGGTAATACATGTCAGCATTGAGCGCATAGATGAGTACAATCTCGGACAGCTTATGTATTTTTTTGAGCTGGCATGCGCTGTCAGCGGCTATGTTCTTGGTGTGAACCCGTTTGACCAGCCGGGGGTGGAGTCATATAAGAAGAACATGTTCGCCCTTCTGGGCAAGCCGGGCTTCGAGGCAGAACGTGAGCGTCTTGAGCAGGCCCTTCGGGCTAAGGAATAGTAATGTCGGCAGCCGGCAGTACCAGTCAGCTGTCGGTTGCCAGGCGTCAACTGCCGGGTGCTGACAGCGGACAGCCAACGGTCCCTTCACTCGGGCTTATACAATCCGTTTATGTCAGCACCTGCGAAGCCCGCATCATACAGATATTTCGGGACATCGCTAAGCTTCCTCGTCTGTGCCGGGGTGATCAGCGGATAGTGCCTGACTGTATAAGTATGATCACCTATGTACTCAAGATCCTCATCAGTGATCTCCCAGTCATGGTCATCAAACTTTGACAGGTCAATTGTGCGAGAATAGCTTCTCAGCGTTTTCTGGCCGTTAAGGTTATAATAGAGATCAAAATACGACATTGCCAGTTCGCGAAGTGTCCTGTAGACAGGTTCGCGGAAGCGCAGCACCGTTGTATTTGATTTTGCGACGGCACCCCAGCAGCCG
Source organism: Bacteroidota bacterium (assembly GCA_021816545.1). GTDB lineage: Bacteria > Bacteroidota > Bacteroidia > Bacteroidales > VadinHA17 > SR-FBR-E99. The sequence continues at coordinate 699 of JAKAXP010000139.1, read as the reverse complement.
CCTTCACGAAAGACGGCAATAATATGGTCATCGTCATTTTCGGCAGACAGATCGACTATCAGCGGCGGGTAGCCCAGCCTTCGCAGCGCTGCTGCGGCGAACATCCCGCCGTCCATGCAGTGAGCCATTCTCTCCTTCATAACCAGCAATGGAGACAGTGTCCGTTTTGTGGAATTGTACGGTACAGAATCCAGGAACTCCTGAATTTTCACCGGAGAATCAAGAGGCTTCATCAGCTCGCTCAACTCCATGTATTTCAGCTTATTCACTACTGCCTATTGCCTCTTGGCTACTGCCTAAACCTCAGGTTTCATCTGCGGGAAGAACAGCACATCCTGTATGGAGGGCTGGTTGGTCATGAACATTGTCAGCCTGTCGATACCCATTCCCATCCCTGAGGTTGGAGGCATGCCGTATTCAAGTGCCCTGACGAAGTCCATGTCAATGAACATAGCTTCATCATCTCCCTTTTCCGAAAGACGGAGCTGATCCTGGAACCTCTCAAGCTGGTCGATCGGGTCATTCAGTTCCGAGTATGCGTTGGCAAGTTCCTTGCCGTTGACCATAAGCTCAAAACGTTCTGTCATGCCGTGCTTGCTCCGGTGTTTTTTCGTCAGCGGAGAGGTCTCCTGCGGGTAATCTATGATGAATGTCGGCTGTATGAAATGATGTTCACACTTCTCTCCGAAGATCTGGTCA
>JAKAXP010000138.1 GCA_021816545.1 Bacteroidota bacterium | reverse complement strand
GATCTTTTCTCAACGGATGAGTTTGAAAACCTCGGATCAAAAGCCATCTCACTGAGGCCGGTCAGCCAAACTTCAATTTCATCCTGTCCCTGCTTTGTGGTTATGAAGTCGGTCAGGGTCCGGACAAGGAATACAAATCCGGGAGACTGGCTCAGCCTGCGGCCTCTCAGCTGGCTTGCAACGTTTATGATCCTGTACTTGACAGGTTTTGAAAATGCAGTACTGTCATAAATGGCATTGAAAAGATCAACCTCGTCCTTTTCCGGATTGCTTACCATGGTACCCATAAAGGCAGACAGTTCTGCGGTGAATGTTGCTGTGTCACCGGAGAACTGCTGGGGGACCTGGGCTGACAGCCCGGCTGAAATGGCAGCAGCAATAAGAACGGAGATGATGATCTTCCTCATAGGCACATCAGAGTGCGTTTACAATGCTGCAGAACTCATCCCTGACAAGTGATGCTCCGCCTATCAGGCCGCCGTCAACATCAGGATTGGCAAACAGTTCAGCAGCGTTTGATGCCTTGCAGCTTCCACCGTAAAGCACTGTGGTATTCTCTGCAACCTCTTTCCCGTATCTTTTTTCCACAAGCTCACGGATGAAGGCATGCATCTCCTGTGCCTGTGCAGGGCTGGCAGTGACGCCGGTGCCGATGGCCCATACCGGTTCATATGCAATAATGCACCTGCTGAAATCCTCTTCTGAGAAACCAAAAAGACCCTTTTCCAGCTGGCGTTTCACAACATCAAAGTGTATGTTGCCTTCCCTTTCTGAAAGAACTTCGCCGCAGCAGAATATCACCCTCAATCCGTTTCGCAGTGCTTCAGCAGTTTTTGAAGCGAGCAGTTCATCTGTCTCACCATAATATGTGCGTCTCTCGGAGTGTCCTATGATAACGCTTCCTGCCCCGGTGCTCCTTATCATTGCGGCAGATACCTCACCGGTATATGCTCCTGATTTGTGGTCATTGCAATTCTGGGCGCCGGCACTTACGCCCGGTGCGGTGAGTGCCCTGCTTACCAGAGCAAGGTGAATGAAAGGGGTGCAGAGAATTACCTCCCTGTCTTTTAGCGGATTGGCAATAAAATGATTGTTAAGGCCTTCGGCAAGTGCCAGTCCTTCATTCAGGTCCATGTTCATCTTCCAGTTCCCTGCAACTATCTTCTTTCTCATTGTGTTTTATTGTTTTGATTTTTTATCTTTTGTTTTCGTTTGATATTTTTATCCTGAACGGGATGGTCAATGCGATGGCAAACAGAATGGCAAGGATTGCAGTAATGGCAATCAGCCTGTTTCTGACCGCGATCTGAGCCCGCAGAGCCAGTGCATTCAGGTCACCTTCCATGAACTTTTGAGGATCAGGCAGGTTGTGATATGACCAATTGGCGGCAACGGTTCCGTTGTGCAGCAGCACGAAGCCAGGATCAGACCTTATAATTGTCTTGAGAATTGTCTCATCTGCGTAAAGGGCACTGAATCCGGTTACAAGCGGCCCCGCCTCCGTTGCCGATGTTGATGTGACAATATGAAAATCAATGCCTCTCTTCTGCAGTTCAATCCCGAGATTATAGCCTTTCATAAGTCCATCCCTGTCTGATTCGTCGAGTCTTCGAGCAACCATCAGCATCACGTCTCCGTTATGCCTTATTATCTGTTCCGTCATGTCAACCCCGTCTTCCCTGATAAGGGCGAAACCATGAATGGGCGGCTCATAACCCTTCGATATAAGGACAGACTTCTGGTCAATGAATTTCCATGCGGTGTCATCTGCAGGATAATTCTGCAGGGTGAATTCCTGCTGCACGCCATCTTTTTCATATATAAACCGGATGTCATACCTGTCAGGTTCCGCACCGGGAGGCACTGTCATTGCCTCGGCAATATTTGTTCCTACCCTGTATGGCCTGAAATCTATCGCAGGAAGGTAAGCAAGGTTCATCCTGATGAACAGAAGGAAGAGGAAGATAAATGCAACGGTGAAGTTGAGCCCGGCCTTAAGCGGCATAGTACCTGTTTCATCATCACGCCGGATAAAAATAAAAACCACCGGAATGGTTATAATAACATTCTTGATGAAAGTCTGCCAGTTTGTAAGTATTATGGCGTCGCCGAAGCAGCCGCAGTCGGATACCGGGTTCCAGATGGCCAGGACCAGTGTCACAGGGGTGAATACGGCCATGAAGAGGGCGGCCATCCACGATGCCGGTTTAACCAGGGCTCCTGACAGAAGCATCATCCCGGTTACAAATTCCAGGAGGCATAGGAGCACTGAAAAAGGAAGTGCCATGTCATCGAGAAACCCGATATTGAAAGCCGAAAAATAATCTCCCAGCTTGAAGGCAGTACCCATCGGGTCAATGCCTTTAACGAAACCCGAAAAAGCAAACAGCAATCCTGTGATAATCCTGGCAATTTGTGTCAGCGGCTTCATCTCAGAATATTCCTTTCCCTGAGTTTGTTCAGTATCATTTCGAAAATCTCCTCCGGGGGAGGCATCATGTTGTCATCATTCCTGCATTCTATGACCTGGAGGTTATCATCATCCTTCGCCACGGCTTTGTAAATATCCCTGACCCTTTTCTGAAACTCAAGGCTGCTCTCATGGATGTCATTGCTGCCCATAAGGTAAGACCTGTCATTTCCCAGCCTCCTGTTTTTAAGCTTCTCCTCGGTGAACCTGAAAGGTACATCAAGGAAAATATTGATATCAGGTTTAGGGATGCCAAAATGTTCAAATTCAAGTTTAAGTATCCAATCCCTGAGTCTCATCACCTCAGCCTCCGTGTGCATCTTGGCGCACTGATAGGCAATGTTGGAATAGGTATAACGATCAAGGATAACGAAGTATTTCTCTTCGAGCCATGTTTCTATCATGGGGGCCGCGTCTTTCCTGTCACCGGCGTATAGCATGGCGACCAGGTAGGGGTCAACGCCGGCGATATCTCCGAACTCTCCTCTCAGGAACCTGGCAATCAGTTCCCCGAAGTAAGGAGCGTCAGTACGGGGAAAATGAATATAGCGGCACTGCATCTGCCTGGCTGCAAACCACTCCTTGAGCAAGGATATCTGGGTTGATTTGCCCGCCCCGTCAAGTCCTTCTATTACAATTAGTTTCATGACTTTATCAGATTGGGTTTCAACTGCGGACAAAATGTGACATTGTGAACGGTATCTCCATTGAAAGTTCCACAAGACCTGCAGGGGTGCCGTTTTTGAACCACGGTGCCTGGTAGATCATCTTTTTTACCCCGTTTTTTTCGATTGTATAGCAGTTTGCCTTTCCTGTTTCAAGAATTTCAAGGATTTTAAGCCATGATTCAGGTTTGTGGCAGTCACTGAGGCTCGTGCCCTCGAGCAATTTTCCTCCCTGATTTGCAAAGGTGGAGGCCGACTTTCCGTTCATGTACAGTATTTTTCCCGAACTGTCTGAGACTGTAATTGCCACTCCGAGTTCGTCAGCCCAGTTGAAACCGTCCATATGACTTTTTTGTATTTTTCAAAAGCAAATATACTTAATTTGACTGCACGGAAAAGAACTTCAGGGTACCATGACCGGACCATTAACTATCTTTACTGCTGATAATATTCAAAGGCATGTATATCAATATCGGAGGTAAGCTTATGGATCTTACACGTCCGCGTGTAATGGGCATCATAAACATTACTGACAACTCCTTCTACTCCGGGAGCCGGTACACGGAGGATGACGCGATCCTCTCGGTTGCATCAGGGATGCTTGAGGACGGTGCTGACATACTTGATATCGGGGGGTGTTCAACCCGTCCCGGTTCTGAGGAGGTGCCGGAGACAGTAGAAAAGGCACGGGTCTGCAGGGCGACGGAACTGATAATGAGGCATTTTCCTGGTGCTGTCATTTCAGTCGACACCTACAGGGCATCAGTGGCCGAAGCTGCTGTTACCGGTTCCGGTGCGGCAATTATCAATGATATTTCAGGAGGGGTGCTTGACCCGGAAATGTTTCCGCTGGTAATCAAATTGAAAGTGCCTTATATCCTGATGCATATGAAGGGGACACCAAAGACAATGCAGGTGGATCCCAGGTACGATGATGTTGTTGCAGACATCCTTTCATGGTTCTCCAAGAGATTGGCTCCGCTTAGAGAGGCAGGGGCAAGGGATATAATACTTGATCCCGGATTCGGATTTGGCAAAGATGCCGGGCACAACTTTGAAATGCTCCGGAGGTTTTCAGAGTTCCGAATTGCCGGGATGCCTCTTATGGCAGGTCTTTCCAGGAAGGCAATGATATGGAGATCACTGGGGATTACCCCTGAAATGGCTTTAAACGGCACATCGGCCCTGAACATGACAGCCCTGATGAACGGCGCATCAATCCTGAGGGTCCATGATGTCCGTGAGGCACGCCAGGTGGTAACCCTTTTTGAAAAGATGTGGCCTGCAGGCATCCTATTTGAGCATTATTCTTAAATTTGTCCGTCACTGCACAAAGGCAAATGTTCCAGATAACTGTCCTCGATATAATCGATATATTCATGGTAGCCATAATCTTCTACCAGTTATACCGGCTTATCAGGGGGACAGCCGCATTCAGCATTTTCCTGGGTATATTCTTCGTGTATCTCTTCTGGCTGGTGGTAAAAGCCCTGAACATGGAGCTTATCAGTGCTATAATCGGGCAGGTAATAGGCGTAGGGGTAATCGCTCTCATAATTGTATTCCAGCAGGAGATCAGGAGATTTCTCCTGGCCATCGGGAACAGGTACATGAGCCGTAACAGGTTTTCGTTTGACAGGTACTTTCCTTCGGGAGGAGTTGACCAGACAACCAGCCAGATAGTTGAGGAGATAGTTCATGCAGTTGAATCGATGGCTCAGTCACGCACCGGAGCCCTGATAGCGGTAGGCCGTACCAGCCTTCTTGATATCTATTCAGAAGGTGGTGAACTGATGAATGCCCTGGTCACTGACGAGTTGCTGAAGACAATATTTTACAAGGGTTCACCCCTTCATGACGGGGCCGTCCTTATCCAGAACGGTAAGATATTCGCAGCCCGCTGCCCTTTGCCATCTACAGACAGGACAGGTCTTCCGGCCCGTTTCGGGATGCGTCACAGAGCCGGGATCGGTCTGACTGAACAGACAGATGCCATGGTTATAATTGTATCAGAGGAGCGGGGGAGGATTTCTGTTGCTGATGCCGGGAAAATACAGGAGGATGTTACCCCAAACGAGCTGAGACAATTACTCCTCACAGTCAGAATCTGAGATAGCTTTTATACCCGCCGTCGACCGGTACTTCATACTGCATGCCGGTACTGCCGACTGGTTCTGCCCTTATGATCCTCCTGCCTGTGGATACAGGATTGGTTCTCCTTCTTCGTCGGAGTCCCAAACAGCCGACTAGTACCTCAACCTCAGGTCAATCACGTTGTCATACAGATACCAGCAGGGTTCCTCGCAGGTAGTCTCGTCATATCGTACCCTGGGGCATGCCGCACCGGTAATGATGTACTTCTGTCCATCAAGTATGAACTCCAGCGTGGCCGAATAATCCTTGTAGAGCATTGCATAATACCTGGTAACTGAATAGGGGTCAGTTATATAGTACTTTTCCAGTACGAGGCTGTCGCTGACGTTCCCTTCGTAAAGAGTCACGATCGGGTTACCCGGTACAGCTTCCAGGTTGCGGTACCTGATATACAGGACCACATTATAGTTGTCTGAGGCATAGCATTCGTTGCAGTCTGTGATATATCCCTCCTCGCATGAAAGCAGGAGCAGCAACAGGAGGGCAGTTATCAGGCTGGTTTTACTCATTGTAATTATACAGTCTGGTTTTTTTCCCGCTGAAGTTTCCCATTGAGCGGGTCAGCTGGTAAGATACCTTCAGTGTTATCCATACCGGGCTGACTTTGTAAAACGGCATATTCAGGTAAGCCACACCTGCGCTGAGGCCAAAGCTGTTCCGGGTGATCCTCATATCAGCCGCCGGCATTATGCAGATGCCATTGTCAGGTCTCTCCCCGGTACCCTCATAGAGGGAATGGAACCTGTATCCAAGCGAAAGTGACGGGACAAACGAGAGCCTTAGGCCGTTGGCAGCAGGTGAAAGCGGATATTCCCTCATTATGCCTCCGTAGATGACATTTGACCTGACCTGGTACTGGTAAATAATGTTGTCATCCTTCTTTACCTGCAGGCTCTGATACAGCGGATTGGCCGCTGCACCGATAATAATTCCTACGCGCCTCACCGGGTCTTCCATTGTTACGGATCCGCCGCCAAGGCTGTAATGGGTAGTCAGCCATCCGCCCGCGGAAGCCGAAAGTTC
>JAKAXP010000137.1 GCA_021816545.1 Bacteroidota bacterium | reverse complement strand
GCGCCCATCTTCCAGAGAGTGAACTGCAGCGAGGTGATGACCTGTGTTCCCCCGAAGGGGCCGTCAGATACAGTTGATATAGCCACAGGCTTGCGGCGCCACTCATCTGTGAGGAGGTCGATTACATTCTTCAGACTGGCGGGGTAGCCGCCGTTATACTCCGGGGTGACTATAATGACGCCATCAGCAGACCTGATCCTGCCTGCAAGCTCAACAGCTTCCGGCAGCGGGTTCTGCTGCAGCTTCAGCCTCTCTTCAAACAGGGGAAATCTATATTCAGCCAGGTCAATGATGTCAGCTTCGGCCAGGTTATTCTGTTCAAGATACCTGCTGAACCATAACGCAACACGGTGGCTCTTGCGGCCCTGTCTGACACTGGGACTGATGATTGCTATCTTTTTCATACATGCTAAGATAGGATAAAAAGAGACTTGCCGGCACATTCCCTGACAGGCCTGACCCGGGATATATCCATTCCAGTTTGCAGGGGTGGGGGAAAATCAGTATCTTTGCCCCCGATTCAGGCATAAGTTAGATCTGTATAGACGGTTTTTCTGCCGGGCATCTTCCGGAGATCCTTTCTACCACCACTAGTTTACGCTGAGACATTTTGCCATAAGAACATTGCCATTTTGAACAGATATCTGGTTAATGATTATTCAGCGGCATTAACCAAATAATTGATAATGGGATATAGAAATGATCCCCGGGACAGGGGAAGAAAAAACTTCAGACACGGAAAAAAGGAAACAGCAAACTTCAGCAACGGGAAAAAACATACTGCAAAGGGACTCGCTCCGGAAAGCTTCATCAGGAAGGCTGTTCCCGCAGCGGTGACTGCATACAGGGCCGAGAGGCTCATACAGGAACTGCCCGTTCACGGTTCAATAATCAGCAATCTTCGTAAAAAAGGGTACGAGAAACCCACCGAAATCCAGGACAAGACACTGGAGGCGATCCTTGAGGGCCGAAACCTCATCGGACTTGCCCAGACAGGTACCGGCAAGACAGGTGCATTCCTGATCCCGCTGGTTCATAACCTCTTGCGTAAGGATGCCTCCGGTCAGGTGCTGGTCATCTCCCCGACACGCGAGCTGGCACTTCAGACAGACAGTGAGTTCAGGAGCATAGCCTTCGGACTGAAACTGTTCAGCACATGCCTCATAGGAGGTACCAGCGTCAGGCGCGACATTGACCGGCTGAGAAAACCGGGACAGATAATAATAGGCACCCCCGGGCGCCTGGCCGACATGGTCCGCCAGGGGGCACTTGACCTGGGCAGGTTCACAATCCTGGTACTGGATGAATTTGACAGGCTGCTCGATATGGGCTTCGCCCCTGAAATAAACAGGCTTGTTGACGGAATGAGCCGTCGCATGCAGACAATACTCTTCTCCGCAACCGAGGACAGGAGCCAGCAGAAAATCATCGGTGACCTGGTTCAGGATCCCTACATTGTAAGGGTACGTCCTGACAATGTAAGCGCTGACAATATTGACCAGGACATCGTTACCGTAAAGGATGGGGAAAAGAAGATCGACCTACTTCTGGATATGGTCCGGGATGATTCCTTTGAGAAGGTGCTGGTATTTGCCGATACCAAGCGGGGAGTGAGCAGAATCTGCCGCGATCTCCGCAGGGCGGGAATAACCGCTGACGAGATTCACGGCGACAAATCACAGAACTACAGGGTAAAAGCCCTTGAGTCATTCAGGAACAGGAAGATCAAGGTGCTTGTGGCTACCGATGTGGCAGCCAGGGGGCTTGACATCTCGCAAGTTTCACATGTAATCAATTTCCAGCAGCCGAAGGATATGGAGAGCTATATTCACCGCATCGGCCGTACTGGCAGGGCAGGTGCCGCCGGCAAGGCTATCACATTTATTAACTGAAAACTTTAATATATGGCAGGACCAAACAACAGTTTCATCAAGAAGCAGAAGACGGAGAAACGTCTGAAGAAGAGAAAAGAGAAGGAGCAGAAGAAGCAACTTCGCAGGGAGAATTCAACTGGCGGGGGGCTTGACAACATGATTGCCTATGTTGACAAGTTCGGTAATATCACCAGTGAACCGCCTGCAGAAGAAACAGCCGTAAAAACAGAGGAATAATAATCGTTCCTCCGGCTGGATATGCTCCCGGGAACGGGGAAGAATGGCATAAGGTTCCCGGGCGTAAAACCGGCTATGAACAGGACACAATAACAAAAGGCCTCCGGCATAAAGTATCCGGAAGCCTTTTTCGGGGAAAACTGCTCTTATACCAGGATCAGCTTTTCTTCCACTTGATGCCGCAACCCACTGCCTTTGTCCCGGTAAGGGCAACCGCCTGACCTTCCAGAATACTGTCCAGGGCATCCTCTGCATATTTTTTGTCAGCCACTGAAGCATCATCGGCGTTGTTGTCGATGGCCCCTACATAGTCCACCACAAGTTTTCCGTCCTTCCAAGACAGTATGTATATGTGAGGAGTATTGGTTGCACCGTACTTGCGGGCGACTTCCTGTGTTTCATCAAACAGATATTCAAATTTATAATTGAGCTTTGCTGCGGTCTCCTTCATCTTTTCAAATGAGTCGCCGGGTGATACGGCCGGATCATTACTGTTGATGGCCACAACCGGGTAACCCTTCGGGGCGTATTTTGCGTGCAGGGCCTGAAGCCTCTGATCGTACTTCTTCACAACCGGACAAGTGTTGCACCAAAAGGCCACAATAAATCCGTCAGCATCCTTATTGTCAGCAAGTGACACAGGTTCACCCTTGACATTCTTCAGTCTGAAATCGGATGCAACATCGCCGGCTTTGTATTGCGACTGTGCACTGAGGAGGCCGGTCATCATGATGGCCGCCATTGTCATGTACAGGTACTTCTTCATTGTCTGTTGATATTTAATTGTTTATTGCAGTTTGTATTTGATTATCAGATCTCTCAGTTCTTTTTCTGACAGCTCGGAAGGGTGAAAGTATTTGATTGACCTGGCATTGTTGAAGAACAGGGTGACCGGGATGTTCCCCTGCCAGTTGCCGTCAACCTTGTCGATCCAGCTGTTGTAATCGAGGTTGGTCATCACCCTTACGTCAGCGGTGACTTTGTTTTTCTTCAGGAAGGGGATGAGTTTCGAGTCAATCTGGCTGGGAAAATCAAGGCTGATAAGGATGAATTTCACCCCTTTGCTACTGAATTCTTTCGAAAGCTTTTCAAAGTAAGGCAGTTCGGTGACGCATGGCGGGCACCATGTAGCCCAGAAGTTGACCACATGAAGCTGGTCCTCATTTGCAGCCAGGATCTCCTCCAACCCGGGGATACCGATTTTTTCAATTTCCTGGGCCTGAAGTGATACAATGCTGATTGTTGATATAAGGAGTCCTGCCAGCAATAGTCTCATTATGTCTGATATTAACGCCAAACAATAATAAAACAATTACAGCACCCGGAAGTTCACAGCAATTCTCTCCCGGATGACGGAAATTATATCAGGGAAAGCTGAGAAATGTGGTGGAAACTGATTTACTGAACTGAAGTGGAGTCCGCAGGCTGTGCAGGCATGGCCGATTCGTGTCCTATGAACAGCTTCCAGCCGTCTTCATGTTTCCTGAAGCCATAAGTGGCGAAGTAATCTTCCGTGACCGAAGATTCACCCGTCTTCATGAAGACACCGTTCCTTCCGTGCCAGTTATAAATAAAACAGGCCGGATCAACCAAAACATACTGTTCAAACTTTGTATCAAATGTCTGCTTTTCCACCTGGGGAAGCATTTCACGTATAACTTCCGTCATAGACTGATAGTTATACACTTTACCAGACAGTATGAAGGTGAAATCGGCACTGTTTTCGCACAGATTTACCATCATTTCACTATCACTGACTGCAAGGGCACCGAACATTTCTTTGACAACGATGGTTGCTTCATCCATAGCTGCAGCCTTCTGCTCGTCGGTCATTGGCTTGTTGGTGGTGCATGCTGCAATCAGCAGCAACATCGGAAATAGAAGTTTGGTTTTCATAGGTAACTGGAATTGTTTAATGAATAAATAACTTTGATAATCAATGCTGTATCAAAATTACACTGCAAGTCAGCCAAAGTCAAATATTTCTCGGATCATAAGCTGTTTATTTTGCATGGGTATTGGTTTCCGGTTTTTTGGGAAGCCGAAATTTATTTTTTAACACGGTTTGCATTCCGATGTTTTTTGCTGTTAATTTTGATTTCCGTTTGCCGCACATGCGCGAAAGTTCCGTCTTTACTGAGTACCATAATAAAACCATGACCATGAAAAAATCAGTTTTCCCTGTGACAGTATTGCTGTCATTGATTGCTCTTTTGCTTAATGTTTCCATTGCAGCACAGCCGCTGAATATTAAAAAGCTTGCTGTGGATTATGACAAAATGCTTCTTGACCAGTTCAAACCCGATGAGACCGGATGTGCCGCCCTTGTGGCAAAAGACGGCCAGGTGATCTACAGCAAGGCTTTCGGAATGGCAAACCTTGAACTGAATGTGCCGATGCAAACGGATATGGTATTCCGGATAGGCTCAATTACAAAACAATTTACGGCTGTTGCCATCCTGCAACTCATGGAACAGGGAAAACTCTCCCTGGATGACGACATAACAAAATTCATCCCTGATTACCCGACGCAGGCTTACACAATAACCATTGAACATCTTCTCACCCACACCTCCGGGATAAAGAGCTACACAAATGTGTCTGACTACATCAAGAACGTGAGAACCGACATGACTCCCGAAGAGCTTGTAAATTCTTTTAAGAACCAGCCAATGGAGTTTGCCCCTGGAACAAAATGGAATTACAACAATTCAGGGTATGTACTTTTAGGTTATATAATAGAGAAAGTAACAGGTAAGAGCTATGCTGATTATATCCAGGAAAACTTTTTCACACCGCTTGGCATGACGTCAACGTGCTATGGAAGCGATACAGAGATAATTAAAAATCGCGCCTACGGTTATCAGCAGGGCGCTGAAGGAATTGTGAATTCAAATTATTGCAGCATGACCCAGCCATACTCGGCCGGCTCAATCATGTCAACCGTGGGTGATCTCTTTAAATGGCACCAGGCATTGTATGACGGGAAGGTGGTAAAAAAGGAGACGTTTAAAATGGCTCTGACAGAGTACAAGCTTAAAGATGGCAAAGGGACCGGCTACGGGTACGGATTTTTCCTTTCAAAATTGCAGGGGAGCCCGACCGTTGAGCACGGCGGCGGTATATTCGGCTACCTGACAGCTTCAGTATACCTGCCCAAGGAGGATGTGTTTGTGGCGCTCTTCTCGAACAGTACTGCAAAAGCACCGGAGTTCACTGCACTGAAGATGGCTGCCATGGCAATAGGTAAGCCGCTGCAGACAGCAACAATATCTCTTGACGAAGCAGCCCTTGATCAGTATGTCGGGATCTACGTCAATGACGCCGGCAGGGAGGTGACTGTCAGGAGGGACGGTAACCAGCTCGCTGCAACGCTGGCAGGGTCAGGAACCAGGAAGATGTTTCCGATTGAAGAGGATAAGTTCCTGGTTGAGGATGCCTTCATGTACGCAACATTCAAAAGGGATTCCTTTGAAACAATAATATCATTCATTACAGATGACAGGGGCAGGCTTGATACATGGAAACGGACTGAAAAAAAGGTGGAGGAAAAGAAAGCAATCACCGTCAGTGAATCAATTCTTGACAGGTACACCGGAGAATTTGAACTGCAGCCCGGCTTCACAGTTACGTTCACCCGGGAGGGTAACAGGCTCATGACCCAGGCAACAGGCCAGGGCAAATTCGAGGTTTTCCCGGAGAGCGAAACGAAATTCTTCCTGAAGGTTGTTGATGCACAGGTCGAATTCGTCGCTGACCCTGACGGGAAGTTCAACAAGATGATTCTCTACCAGTCCGGACGGCAGATAGAAGGGAAGAGGATAAAATAGTTGGCAGTACCAGTTTGGGGCTCCGACATGGGAGGAGAACCAATCCCGTATCCGCCGGCGGCGGATCGGAAAGGCAGTACCAGTTTGGGGCTCCGACATGGGAGGAGAACCAATCCCGTATCCGCCGGCGGCGGATCGGGACGGCAGTACCAGTAGCCGGCCGGCAGTGAATGACCGGGACAGCATATCAGGGGCGATGCCCTGAATGCGGTGTTGGGTTAAAAAATCTTAACAGGAAACCGTCAGGGGAATAACGGGTTAAAAAAAACATAACTTTATCCGCATTATTTTAACCCCTATGAAGAAACTGACACTTTTTGCATTGTTGCTTCTGCTTGCCGGCGGTACCACCGATGTGTGGTCATGCACCACCTTCCTGATGTCA
>JAKAXP010000136.1 GCA_021816545.1 Bacteroidota bacterium | reverse complement strand
ACATCGAAGACTCATACAACCGCGATGTGATGGCTGTTCCCGGCAGGCCCGGTGATGAATGGTCGGCCGGCTGTAATGCGCTGATCAGGTGCAACAAAGCATCGCTGGTGGAGAAGTGTTCGCATATCGAGTACCTTCTTGGCTGGAAGCCGGCATCGCTGGCGGCACCGGTGCAGCCAACCCTTTTTGCCGGCCTGACCGACAGTGAAAAAAAGATCTGTGAGGCTTTGAAGAGTGAAGGTGACCTGACAATTGATTCGCTTGCCCGCATGCTTGACATACCTGTATACAAACTGTCAACCACGCTGCTGCAGATGGAGCTTGCCGGGATGATAACACCGTTCCCGGGCAATGTTTACCGCATCAGCAGCTAACCTGCCTGGCAGCCGGATAAAAAAAACCGCTGAAGATAATGCTTCCACAAAGAGACGGCTCCGGCAGCAGGGTGAAAAGAATTCCGCTGAAGATTATGGCTCCGCAATGAGAAGGCCCGGCAGCCGGATATTTGGTGATCATTACGCCCAAGTAAAGTGACAACCCAGTTGTGGCGGCGGTCAGGCTACCGCAAAAAAAAGAAGCAGGTCCGCAGACCTGCCCCTTCAATTAAAAATATACCTGATTGGTATTGACTATACTAAGCCCTGGTCAACCATTGCATTGGCAACCTTGAGGAAGCCGGCAATGTTTGCACCCTTGACATAGTCGACATAACCGTCTTTGCCGGTGCCGTGCTTGACACATGCATTGTGAATGTTGACCATGATTGAATGAAGCCTTTCATCAACTTCTTCCCTGCTCCAGTTAAGTTTCATGGAGTTCTGAGTCATCTCGAGGCCCGAGGTGGCTACGCCGCCTGCATTGGCAGCCTTGCCGGGGGCGAAGAGGAGCTTCGCATGCTGTATGACCTCAATGGCTTCAGGCGTACATGGCATGTTTGCACCTTCACATACACACATTGCTCCGTTGGCAACCAGCTGCTCAGCATCTTCCTTATGGAGCTCGTTCTGTGTTGCACACGGCAGGGCGATGTCAACCTTGACTTCCCATGGCCTCTTGCCCTTGACGAACTTCGAACCTGCAAATTTCTTTGCATAAGGCTCAACGATATCCTGGTTGGATGCCCTGAGTTCAAGCATGTATTCGATTTTCTCGCCGCTGATGCCTGCGGGATCATGAATGTAGCCGTCAGGACCTGAAATTGTTACGACGGTAGCGCCGAGCTGGGTGGCTTTGGTAACAGCGCCCCATGCCACGTTACCGAAGCCTGATACTGCAACCTTCTTGCCCTGGAATGACTCCTTGCGTGTCTTGAGCATCTCATTTGCAAAATATACACAGCCAAAACCTGTAGCCTCGGGGCGAATAAGTGAGCCTCCCCAGTTGAGCCCTTTGCCGGTGAGAACGCCGGTGTGCTCCGAAGCAAGCTTCTTGTACATACCATACAGGAAGCCGATTTCACGTCCGCCTACGCCAATGTCTCCTGCGGGAACGTCGGTCTCAGGACCGATATGCTTCCACAGTTCAAGCATGAATGACTGGCAGAAGCGCATAACCTCGTTGTCTGACTTGCCCTTCGGATCGAAGTCGGAACCGCCCTTACCGCCACCCATCGGAAGGGTGGTCAGTGAGTTCTTGAAGATCTGCTCAAAACCAAGGAACTTAAGGATTGAGATGTTAACCGTAGGGTGGAAGCGGAGGCCGCCTTTGTAAGGGCCGATGGCGTTGTTATACTGCACTCTGTAGCCAAGGTTGACCTGCACATTGCCCTTGTCATCCATCCAGGGTACTTTAAAGGTAAAAACACGGTCAGGCTCAATAAGCCTCTGAAGAACACCTGCCTTTGCAAACCTGGGGTTCTCATTGTAAACTTCCTCGATTGATTCAAGGACTTCCTTGACTGCCTGATGGTATTCGGGTTCACCAGGATGCTTCTTCTCAAGCTCAGCCAGAATCTCTTTTACTTTCATTTCAATATATGTTTGTGGTTTGTGATTTTGTGCAAAAATCAAATAGTTTCCAAAGGTCAATGAACCTGCAGTCATGAAAAATGACTTTGCTCATGTTTTCCCGGATGATATCTAAATAGCTGATTTGTAGTTTTTAAGAGTCTCTTCAATGTCCGCTCTCTGCTTCTTTGACAGAGCTGAGATGCTGACAGCCGGATACGCTGCCCTGCGCCCCTGCACCTGCTGGAAGAGGGTGATATATGTGTACATGCCGAAAAAACGGTTTTTCACCTCATAACCGGCAAAACGGTCAGCCGGGATCTCGATACTCTTGCTTTCACCAGGCATCAGTCCCGGTTTGTACCACCTAAGTGTAACCCGCTTCTCATCAGCAGAAAAGAACAGATACATATACTTGAGTATTGTCGGACGTAGCAGGATAATGAGGTAGACAACCGTGACAGCAACAGTCATAATTGTCAGGCTCTTTTCCGTTATCACGTGCCTGAAGACTTTGGGGAAGTAGGCCAGGAAAACGTAGAGCACATAAACCAGTGTAGTGATGAAACCGATCAGCCTTATAAATACAATCCTTTTGCCGTTATCAAGGGTCATTGGGGTTATGTTTTGGGCAAACCTAAGAATTTTTTTCGAAACGGACAGAGGCAGACGCGTACGACTACTCCCTCTTTTTCCTGAAGAACTTTTTCATGATTGCCGAGCATTCCCCGGCAAGCACTCCTGAGCGCACTTCGGTTCTGGGATGAAGAATGTCTGCACCTGTCGTGGTGTAACCCTTTTTGGGATCGGGTGCACCCCAGACCAGTGCCGTGACCTGGCTCCATGCGAGGGCTCCCGCGCACATCACACACGGTTCCACGGTGACGTATACTGTGCATCCGGTCAGGTATTTGCCGCCCAGGTATGACGTTGCCGCGGTTATTGCCTGCATCTCTGCATGGGCTGTAGGATCATTAAGGGTCTCAGTAAGGTTGTGGGCGCGGGCAATGACGGCACCGCCGGCTACAACCACGGCACCCACCGGTACCTCATCGCGGTCAGCCGCCCTGGCTGCCTCGCCAAGGGCCATCTTCATGTAATATTCATCGCTTCCGGGCTGCATTCTCTTTACTTGTCTTTTGGTTGCCGGACATTAAAGCATCAAACCTGATGTCGCGGTTCGGGATGGATTATCACGTTAATATCCTTGAATTCGCGCTCAAGCCGCTCCTCTATAATATCACACTGACGGTGAATAGTCTCAATAGTTTCATGGGGTGGCACATCAAGGTGGAATTCAACAAACCGCTGATGCCCCGCAGCCCTGGTTTTCAGGTCATGGTAATCAATATTCATCTCTTCCAGCAAACTTGTAAGCTTTTTCATCTCGGAAGGTGACAGGGCCGTGTCAAGCAGGGGAGAGAATGCTTTCCTGAGCAGCATCCATGATTCATATATTATTATTACGGCCACAGCGAGTGCAATGATGGGGTCAAGCACGTGCCAGCCTGTCAGCCAGATAAGTGCGAGTCCGATCGCAACTCCTGCCGATGTGATCACGTCAGTCTTGAGGTGAAGGGCATCGGCTTCCAGGGCTACGGAGTCAGTCTGGCGTGCAACCTTGTACAGGCGCCTGGAGACAAAGGTATTGACGACGGCTGAAATGGCCATCACCAGAACACCGAGACCCAGCGCCCCTGTCTCCCCGGGGTGAATGAACCTGTCAACAGCTTCATAGACAATCCACCCCGAGGCTACGAAAATAAGCAGTGCCTCAATCACACCTGAGATATTTTCTACTTTGCCGTGGCCAAAAGGATGCCTTTCATCTGCCGGAGTCCCTGAGATCTTCACTGCAAAAAATGCAATTATTGCAGCAATCAGATCAAGGGATGAATGTATTGCCTCGGAAATGATACTCACCGAACCGGATATGATGCCTGCGGCCAGTTTCATTGTTATAAGCAGACTGTTGGAGATAACCGAAAGCCTCGCTGTGCGTGTCTTGATGGGTGTTGTCATTGCTTTGAGAACATCTCATGAATTGCTGCAATTTTAGGAAAAATGACCGACAAGTCGGTGCAAAGTTATTACCGTTTATTACCGGAATACCTTATTTTTGTCTCCTCAAAATAACTGATATGTACAGGACACACACTTGCGGTGAGCTTTCGCTCGGCAACAGGGGAGAGAAGGTCACGCTGGCCGGTTGGATTCAGCGCTCAAGGGACCTCGGGGGTATGACATTCATTGACCTGCGTGACAGGTATGGCATCACCCAGCTGGTTTTCAACATGGAGACTGACCCTGACCTCTGCATGAAGGCGCGCAAGCTTGGACGTGAGTTTGTGATCCGGGCTGAGGGCATTGTAGCGGAGCGAAGCAATAAAAACACGAAGATCCCCACAGGGGAAATTGAGATCATCACGGAAAAGGTTGATGTACTCAATACATCAGATACACCGCCATTTACAATCGAGGAGAATACCGACGGCGGCGATGAGCTTCGCATGAAATACAGGTACCTCGATCTCCGCAGGCAGAATGTCAGGTCCAACATAATACTGAGACACAAAATGGCCCAGGAGGTACGCAGGTACCTCGACGGGCAGGGCTTCATAGAGGTGGAAACCCCGGTGCTCATCAAATCAACTCCCGAGGGGGCCCGTGATTTCGTGGTGCCCTCAAGGCTGCACCACGGTGAATTTTATGCACTCCCGCAGAGCCCTCAGACATTCAAACAGTTGCTGATGGTAGCCGGTTTCGACAAGTATTTCCAGATAGTGAAGTGCTTCCGTGATGAGGATCTCCGGGCAGACCGTCAGCCTGAATTCACCCAGATAGACTGCGAGATGTCATTCATTCACCAGGATGATATCCTGGACATGTTTGAGGGTCTGGCGCGCCATCTTTTCCTTGAGATAAAAGGACTGGTTTTTGAAGGGCCATTCCCCAGGATACCGTATGATGAGGCGATGAGCATGTACGGCTCTGACAAGCCGGACATCCGGTTTGACATGCGCATCACCGAAATAACTGAAAACGTAAAGGGACGCAATTTCCCGCCGTTTGAGCTGGCCGCATATGCGGGTGCCATCTCCGCTCCGGGCTGTGCCGGCTGGTCACGCAAGCAGCTTGATGAACTCACCGAGTTTGTGAAACGCCCGCAGATTGGGGCAAAGGGCCTCGTATGGGCGAAGGTGGAGGCTGACGGTTCGGTCAAATCATCGGCTGACAAGTATTACAGCCCGGATGACCTTGCCAACATTGCACTGATGACAGGCTCCGATGCCGGTGACCTGATCCTTATGATGGCCGGGCCGCGGGAGAAGACTCTCAGCGCCCTCGGTGAACTGCGCCTCGAGATGGGAAGGCGTCTCGGACTTCGCGACAGCTCAGTATACGCTCCGCTGTGGGTGGTGGATTTCCCGCTTCTGGAGTGGGACGACGAGACGCAGCGTTTCTATGCGAAGCACCATCCTTTCACTTCCCCGAAACCGGAGGATATACAGTATATGGAGAGCGATCCGTGGAGGGTCCGCGCCAACGCATATGACCTTGTAATCAACGGCACCGAGATAGGAGGGGGATCAATCCGTATTCATGATCCTGAGACGCAGTCGCTAATGTTCCGCACACTTGGCTTCACCGCCGAAGAGGCACAGAAGCAGTTCGGCTTCCTGCTCAACGCATTCCGCTTCGGCGCCCCGCCGCACGGAGGCATAGCATTCGGGTTTGACAGGTGGACGGCAATAATGGGCGGCTCTGATACCATCCGTGACTACATAGCCTTCCCCAAAAACAACCAGGCGCGTGACGTGATGATTGATACCCCGGCAACAATAAAGCAGGAACAGCTTGACGAACTGGCGATACAGATAAAGAAAGAGGGAGATCAGAAATAGATCGCCGCTTCATCTCTGATTCAACACCCCGGATTACCAAAACAAGAGGCTGCACCTTTTGAGGCAGCCCGGGATTCTTATGACTCAAGACGGGCTGATCCCATCCGGTCATTATGCTTTCCGTATTACTTGCGTGATGATTTCCTGACCTGGGCGGCAGATTCGGACGGTTTCACGAACGGTATCGAGAAGCAGAACAGTGATCCCTCGCCCGGTGTTGAAATAAGCCATATAGAGCCGCCCAGAAGTTCGGCGTATGCCTTGGAAATACTCAGGCCGAGGCCGGTTCCGCTGTATTGCTTCGAGCTCGGCCCTTCAACCTGGAAAAACCGCTCAAAGACCTTCTCCTGGTGCTCCGGCGCAATTCCTATGCCGGTGTCTGATACAAAGCATTCGACCATATCACCCCTGACCACATAGCCAAGCTCGATCCGTCCCTTTTTTGTGAACCTGAGTGCGTTGTTGAGCAGGTTCGAAAAGATCTGGATGACCTTTGTCTAGAT
>JAKAXP010000135.1 GCA_021816545.1 Bacteroidota bacterium | reverse complement strand
ATACCGCCGGCAGAATGACAATGATAAAGCTTCGCGTACCGAAATCAACTGAAATCCTGCTATGGGTTTACGGGGTGGGGCTGGCAGGCATGATTCTGCCTTTCAGCCGCGGCCTGTTTACTGCAATAACTCCCCTGAATTTACTCTTTGCACTGTTCTGGCTCTTCTGGGGAAATTGGCCTTCAAGGAAGGTGATAATTGCCGGAGTGGTAATTGCAGTTGCATCCTTTTTTACAGAGGCTGCTGGAGTAAACACTGGAAGTATATTCGGGGTATATGTCTATGGAAACACTCTTGGTCCTAAACTGCTGAACACTCCTCTGATTATAGGTCTGAACTGGTTTCTGCTTATATACTGCACCAATGTCATCAGCCGGCTGCTGTGGGGACGGGCTGCTGGCGGGAAGGCCGGCATGCAATCCGGACTTATTCAGTCAGTCTTTGTTGTTGTCACAGGGTCGTTGCTGATGGTGTTCTATGACCTGCTGCTTGAGCCGGCGGCCGTCAGGCTCGACATGTGGTCATGGGAGTGCGGCATTATCCCGCTGAGGAATTTCCTTGCGTGGTTTTTCTTCTCGTTGCTGTTCCATATATATATAAGGTACAGGGGGGAGGAGGAAATCAATCCCCGGGCGCTGCCTCTCTTTGCTGTACAGCTTGTCTTCTTTGCGGCAATAGATCTGTTCTACCTGCTGGCGGCCTGACCCTCAGATGCGGCCAGTATCCTGACGAAGTGATTCTCGAGGTGTCTTCTCATCCCTTCCCGGAACTCGTCGGGGGTTCCCTTTTTCAGCAGTGTCACCAGCTCCTTGTGCGATATGTGTTTTTTGCGCTTTCCCTTCACCTGGAGGAGCCCGGTTTCATATACATGCTGAAATGCTGGGAGAATGAGGTTCTGAAAATCCTTCATGGTTTCATTCCCTGTCATTGAGTAAAGTTTACCGTGAAATCTCATTTCGTGATCAACGTCAAACATGATGTTGTCAGAGTGGTCGGGCTCTATATTGACTATTTCTTCAAGCTCCTCAATATCCTCGGCTGTTTTTCTTGCGAAGATGAAGTCAGCCATTCCCACTTCAAGTGCAAGGCGTATCTCAAAGACGTCCATCAGGGTCTTGTTATCGAGTATCCTTGGTATGATTGATTTTTCAAGGATTGCGGAGAGGTCAGGGCTCTTGATTATTGTGCCCTTGTGTTTCTTCGATTCAACCAGGCCCATAGTCTTGAGCCTGTTGAGCGATTCCCTGATCACAGTACGGCTTACCCCCATGAGTGTAGCAAGTTCTGTCTCCTTGGGTATTGAGTCGCCCGGTTTCAGCTCCTTGTAGAGAAAGACTTCGACGAGGCGCATTTCAACCTTGTCCACAAGCGAGCTGGTATCGATCCCCCTTAGTTCCAGCTTTAAGTCCCTGTTATCCATTATTTGCTGATTCTGAAAAAATTATACAAAAGAAAGAAAAAAAAACCGAAAATTCTTGCATGTAAATTTAAAAAATTATCTTTGCTGCGTATTATGTAATACATAAAACATATTACAGTAATTGAATATTAACCCCAAAACCAATCACACTCTATGAAAGGAAAATTGACTTTCTTGCCTGGGTTGATGATGTTTCTGCTTGTTGTTTTGCTGAGCGGAAGCACACTGATGGCCCAGAGAACCATCAGAGGAAAGGTGACTGATGCGACAGACGGACTTCCGCTGCCATCGGTTACTATTATTGTAAGGGGCACAACAGCAGGGACTTCCACCCAGGCTGACGGCTCCTATACTCTAAACGTCCCGGCCGGCAACAATGAAATTGTTGCATCCATGGTGGGTTATGTCTCTCAGACCATTGCAATTGGCGACAGAGATGTAATCGATATTCTCCTAAACCAGGAGACAACGGTACTCGATGAGATCGTTGTGACAGGCTACAGCACCCAGTCGCGTGCAGAGATGACCACTTCCATCTCCAAACTTGACACCAGGGTACTTGAGAATGCTCCGCGCTCCAATATTGCAACTGCCCTGCAGGGAACTATCGCAGGTTTGAAGGTGACCCAGACAAGCGGTCAACCGGGAACCACCCCGAGCCTTGTTGTACGCGGGGGTACCAGTTTTGACGGAACAGGTTCACCGCTGATACTGGTGGACGGCGTTCCAAGTACATTCTATGCTCTAAACTCAGATGACGTTGAGTCGATTGAGGTACTGAAGGATGCGGCCTCAACTGCCATCTACGGTGCAAGGGCAGCCAACGGTGTCATCCTGGTTACGACCAGGAAGGGGAAGAGCGGTAAGGCAAACATAACACTGAGAACGAAGTTTTCCTTCAATGACCGGCCAAAGGATCCCATGGAGTATCTTAATGCAGCCGATTATATCAAATTCAACAGGCTGGCGGTCAAAGCTGCACAGGAGGTAATGGGATATGCGTGGCTCAACCAGTTCCTGACAGGAAACAATGCCGCAGGTGTGGGTAACAATACCACCAACTCAATATACACCACGATGGTCCTGTCTTCAGCCAACGAGTATCTCCTCGCATATGACGGATGGAAGACAATGGAAGATCCTGTAAATCCGGGTACCACCCTCATCTACATGGAGAACAAGATGAATGAGCTCTTCTACCAGAAAAGCAACTCACAGGACTATACCCTCTCGTTTGACGGCGGGAATGACAGGGGCACATATTACCTTGGCCTCGGTTTTCTTGATGACAATGGTCTTGTCATCGGCTCTGCCTTCAAGAGAGTCTCAGGTACTTTCAATGCCTCCTATAAACTGACGGATGCCCTCAAGGTTTCATCCAACATCTTCTATGCCCACTCAAACAGGGACCTTCCCTACGACAGCGATTACAACCTCTTCCAGAGGACAGCAGGCCTGGCTCCCACATCGCGCATATACAACAATAATCCTGACGGCAGCCTTTCAAATGAGTACCAGCCAGGGACCTACCTTGGATTCGGCAACCCGCTCTACTACTATGACAAGTTTGTCAACTACAATCTTGAGCAGAGACTCTCAGGGTCTGTTCAGCTTGATTACACTTTCCTGAAGGATTTCACATTCACCCTCAGGGGCAGCCACTTTTCAGTGAACAACAGCAACGAATCTTTTACAAAGGCTTATCTCAACTCAGGTAGCCTCATCACTTCCCGGAACGCATCAGCCTCCCTTGCGAGAACATTGCGTCACCAGCTCACGGGGCTGCTAAACTACAAGAAGACCTTTGCCGGGCTCCATAACCTGAATGCATTGCTTGGTGCCGAATACTTTGCTGAAAAGTCGTTCAATATGAGTGCGGGAACCCGCCTCTCGCCGACAGACCTTATCTATACCATGAATGTTGGTTCAGAGGCAAGCGGAGTTCCATACTCCTTCAGGACCGGTTATGAAATTGCTTCACTCTTCGGCCAGGTGAACTATGATTTCAATTATAAATACCTAATGGGTCTTACTTTCCGGTATGACGGCACTTCCCGCCTCGGCAACAACAAGTACGATTTCTTCCCGGGTATATCTCTCGGGTGGAATGCCCACAACGAAGATTTCTTCAAAAACTCGGGCATAAGTGAGTACGTCACCAAATTAAAGCCAAGGATCAGCTACGGTGTCAATGGTAACATTGACATTCTCAGTAACTTTGGCGTGTTCGGCAGCTACGGTGCCACTTCAGTGTATTATGGTCAGACAGGGTATGTAAACAACGGTCTGCCCCTGCTTGATCTCAAGTGGGAACGCTCAACAACACTCAACTTCGGCCTGGATATGGGATTGCTTGACAACAGGATAACGGTTATAGCCGATTATTTTGTCAGGGATGTCAAGGATAAGCTTGCCGCCCTCACACTCCCGTTGTGGACCGGATTTTCATCAATTACCACAAACAACGGTACCCTTCAGAACAGGGGTGTTGAACTTCAGCTCAATGCCGATGTGATAAAGACTTCAGATTTTACCTGGAACATGGGGCTTACTTATTACCGGGTCAGAAACTACGCCAAGCAGCTTCCTGAAAACGGTGTTGAAAAGAACAGGCAGGGCGGTACTGAAATATATGATCCTGAAACAGATGCAACTATTTATGTCGGCGGTCTTCAGGAGGGTGAAAGAGTCGGATACGATGTGATTACTGCCTATATATTCGAAGGAGTATACCAGACTCAGGCCCAGATTGATGCCCATGCAGGCAGGATTGTGGAATTTGCGCAGGACAAGGATACCAGGTTCCTCGGAGATGCAATCTGGAAGGACGTAAACGGTGACAACATAATTAACTACCTTGACAGGGAAGTGATAGGCCGCAGGACACCCAAATTCTCTGGTGGTCTGACTTCAGGCCTGACTTACAGGAACTTCAATCTGTTTGTGAGGAGTGACTTTACTGTAGGACATATGATAATAAACGGCCGCAGGGTTAAGGGTATCGCACAGACACAGGGGAACCAGAACGGTCCGGTCGAGATCAGGGATACCTGGACTCAGGAAAACCCGACATCCAATATTCCCATCTTCACCCTGGTTGACAGGCAGAAGAACCATCTTGCCGGAGGCGGTGACCAGGGTTCGATGACAAGCAGCAGTTCCAGGATGTGGGAGAAGGGTGATTTCCTTGCCCTTAGGGAAGTAACACTGAGTTACAGTCTCCCGGGAAGCGAAGTAAGCAACCTATTCAAAGACCTGAGAGTTTATTTCACCGGTGCCAACCTGGCATATTTCAACGGTTTCTCAGGCAGTCTGCCGGAAGAATCGGGCGATGGCATTGATTACGGAAGATTTCCGCTGCCCAGGACCTATACCCTTGGTTTAAGCGTTACTTTCTAATTTCAAAAAGGAATGAAAATGAAAAAACTGATAATACTACTTGTGGGCATCACAATGCTGAATGCATGTGAACTCGACATGCAGCCTGAAAGTCAGCTCACATTCAACGGCTTCTGGGAGAGTGAGGAGGCTGTAAAGGCTGCCCATACCGGGATAATGGCAACTTACAGGGGCTATGCCGGTACCCTGTGGCAGATGGGTGAACTGCGCTCTGACGTATGGGGCGGTAATACAATCGAGTCTCCCTTTGGTACTGACCTGATAGAAAACAATATCAGTTCAACAGTTGTCCATTTTGGCAACTGGGCCAACTTCTACGGATTCATTCACTACCTGAACGACTTCATAAAAAATGCTCCCAATGTGAAATTCAAAAAGGAGTCTGATCTGAACCATCTCATGGGTCAGGTGTACGGGATACGTGCGCAGGTTTATTATACAATGGTAAGGGCGTGGGGCGATGTGCCCATATCCACCGAACCGCTTCTTGAGGTAGACCTGGTTAAGCTCAAGAAACCCCGTTCACCCAAGAGTGAGGTGATGCAACTGATCAAGAGTGACATCGCAAAGTCACTGGAATACTTCGGAAATGATAACAGCCTCTGGCTCGGGAGGAACGTATTCTGGTCAAGGGGAGCTACCCTCGCACTTAAAGGTGACGTTTACCTCTGGTCAGGCAAGGTGCTGGGAGGCGGTAATGCAGATTTCACTGAGGCAAGAACGGCACTTGAGGCAGTTACCGGTTTCGAGCTTGTAAGCTATGATAAACTCTGGGGTCAGGGCAACGAGAATAATAAGGAATTCATCTTTGCCTTTGATTATCAAAAAGATCAGGCCAGTAATTTCTATAGCAGCTTTACCGGAAGGGCTGTGGACATCAGGCCGATGTTTGATGACAGTGGCAACCCGATGACCGGCTACGTGATAAACGGTGCCAGCAGGTACGGTCCGACAGACAAGACACTTCTTCTGATTGATGATGTGAATGATGCCCGCAGAAATACATTCCTGAGGCTTTATTCTGACGGAGCCGTACATATTCCATATGTCGCCGGTGAATCAACGTACCAGGGTGCCGTTCTGAATAAGTTTCTCGGAATAGTGGATGTCGATAATCTGAGGAAGGATTACAACAATGTTCCCCTCTACCGTTATGCTGATGTCCTGCTGATGCTTGCTGAAGCGAAAAATAACCTTTCAGCAGATCCCTCGGATCAGATCAATGCAGTCAGGCAGAGGGCCTACGGAGCCAACTTCGGAGCTCCTTACACATATAGCAATGGAACGCCGGCCGCAAATGCCAAGGCTATCCTTGACGAGAGGATGAAGGAGTTCATCGGTGAAGGCAAGAGATGGTGGGACCTGGTCAGGGCAGGAGGAACATTCGTCTTCGACGAGATTGCCTCCCTGGACCAGACAGAAGCCTACAAAATATATTATTCGATTTCACAAAGCATGCTGGCCAATGATTCCGAACTGGTGCAGACAGAGGGTTATTAGATTTCTGGTTTTTAGATACCGGGTTTTAGGGTGACAGACAGTCAG
>JAKAXP010000134.1 GCA_021816545.1 Bacteroidota bacterium | reverse complement strand
CAGTTTGGGACTCCGACATAGGAGGAGTATCAATCCCGTATCCGCCGGGTGGCGGATCGGGAAGGCAGGCAGGGCAGGTATCAGGCAAGAGGCAAGAGAGGAGCGATCCGCCAGCTGGCGGAGAGCAGCCAGACTGAAGGGGAGGCAATAGTGTTGACAACAGAACCATGATTAATAAACCTGGTTGTTGGCCATGAGGAATTAAGGCACATAACCCTGATTAATAACCATGGCCGTAGGCCATCAAGAATTGTAGCACCATGACGAAAAAACTCCTCCTTCTCGCCGCCATCGTCCTCGTTGTATCCTCCTGCGCCACCAAACCGAAGGAACAGTGGATTCCCCTCTTCAACGGGCAGAACCTTGACGGCTGGATAATCAAGATCAAAGGTTCGCCCCTGGGCGAGAACTACAAAAACACCTTCAGGGTGGAAGACGGGATAATGAAGGTATCATATTCGGAATATGACTCCTTCAGGTACGAGTTCGGGCACATTTATTACAAGGAACCATTCTCATCCTACAAACTGAGGGTTGAATACAGGTTTACCGGCGAGCAGATTCCTGGTGGCCCCTCCTGGGGTTTCCGCAATAGCGGCATCATGTTTCACTGTCAGGATCCGGCAACGATCTGGCTGAACCAGGACTGGCCGGTATCGGTTGAGGTACAGTTCCTGGGAAGCACTGCAGAGAGGGAAACACCCACCATGAACGTTTGTACTCCGCATACACACATAATGATTGGTGATTCGCTGATAACGGAACACTGTACTTCATCATCATCAAAGTACTTTTATGATGATGTTTGGGTCACAGCCGAGCTTGTCGTATATTCTGACAGCATAATTCATCACATTGTGAACGGTGACACGGTGCTGACATATTCAAAGCCGCAGATAGGGGGTGATCTTCCTGAAGGTTTCGCCCTGCCGCAGGGTACGCCGCTTAAGGAAGGTTACATTGCATTGCAGTCTGAATCACACCCTGTGGAATTCAGGAAGGTGGAGATACTCAGGATCAGGCAAGAGGCAGGAGGCAATAGGCAATAGTGGGGGATTCAGAAAATTATTCTAATTTCGCAACCTGCCAAACCACATCTCTTCAGACTGCCGACTGAAGACTGCAGACTGCAAACTGTTAACTGCCCGGATGGCAGGACCGAGCGAAAAAGGCAGCCCGGTGGGCTGACTTAGCGAAGGGGCCGGATGGCAGGGGAGGAAATTCCGCCATCCGGATGAGATGAGGAAAGAAAATATAGACTGAACTTTAATAACATAAAGGAACAGATTTAAGAATTAAGACGCCCGGATGGCGGAATTGGTAGACGCGCTGGTCTCAAACACCAGTGGCAGCGATGCTGTGCCGGTTCGATCCCGGCTCCGGGTACCCCAGAAGCCTCTTAATAATCAAATATTGAGAGGCTTCTTTTTTGCAACTGCTTCTGTGTCTGAAATTAATTCATTTCCATGAACTTAACCATTGCTGAATTGTTCTTTATCAGGTCAATTAACACAGACATATCATGAAAAAGATGGTTGGTTCCAAAAGCAGGAATTTAATTGGTATCGCTCTCCTGGCTGCTATTATTGGTGTTACAAACAGTTGTACCAAAGCAGGGGACCCGATGAACGGGGACGGGGGTAACAACGGTGGTGACGGATCACCCGGAGCAAACGAAGTATGGATTAAAGGGATGGCCTTCGGCCCTTCAACCATTACAATCAGTGCAGGAACAACAATTACATGGACAAACAAAGACGCTGTTACCCATACTGTTACAAGTGACAACGGGCTGTTTGACAGTGGAAGCATTACCGGTAACAGTACCTATAGCCGTCAGTTCCCGACTGCAGGAACTTACCCCTATCATTGTACTCCTCACCCGACGATGACCGCTACAGTTGTCGTCAATTAGGAATATTACCGCATCGGGTTAACTTCCCTGCACCTGGGTAAGCAGGGGAGCGATTACGGCCTGAAAAAATGCCGCATCAGTTTGATTTGCCTGTCACTGTGCAATTATTCATTAACACATCCATCAGGAAACCGGAGCACTGACCACGGAGTGAGACCTGGTTGCCGGCGACAAATTCCGGCGGGAGGGATTCAGACTGCATGGTACAGCTTACCGCAGAGAGGGGGTTTTCAGTCTTAAGGGTAATAACCATGGTTTGGTTTTCTCCCGGTTTTACAGATTCAACTTCCCCGGAGAGTTCGATTATCCGGTTTATATATTTCGGACCGGCAGCAGCCTCATCAGTTTCGAATGCCCTTTGAAGCTCTGAGGCAGTCATAATAAAATCAGGCTTGACTTTTGCGAGGTCCTTATCCTGCAGGTTGTACATATAGAGACCTGCCAGGATCCCTCCGACAGCAATAAAGAAGATCAGCCAGAGCGCAATCTTGTGTGATCTATTCAATCTGAATGTAATCATCGGTTTTGTATGGTTAAGATGAGGTGACAATTCAACGGCAGGCCTGACTGGCAGGTCACTTACCGCTCATCGGTTCATATTTCATTGTAACGGTTATCTCCATTGATTTGGCAATATTGTTCCTCACCAGCCCGGGGATTTCAATTTTATAATCCTCAGGGACAAGGCTGAACCTGGAAGCTGCACTTATGCCATCTGACCTGACTTCCAGTGTGCCCTTTGTAGTTACCTTATTTGTAACTCCGTGAATTGTCAGGTCACCCTCAACGGTTACATCATAGGTCCCATTCTTGGAAAAATCTACTTCTGACAGGTTGGTAATTTTCCCGTTGAATGTTGATTTCGGAAATTTTTCCGATTCCATATAATTCTCATTGAAATGCTCCTCCATCAGTGCCTTGTCGAAATGAAAGGATTTAACAAGGACCTGGAATACGATACCGCCGGTGGCAATATCCAGGACGCTTGCAACCTGGTTATTGTCACCCTTGATATCCTCAAGTGCCGTATGTGAATAGAATCCGATGTAACCATTCCTGGTCATGTACTTCTGGGCGCCTGATGGCAGAGCCAGCAGCACAGCGATGGTAAAAAGGACGATTCGTTTCATGGTGAATATTTTTATTCTTTCAGGGTAAAAACTCTTGATATGTTGAATCCGAAATGGATATCTCCCTTCAGCCAGTTTCCGGTAGTTTCGCCAATAAATCCCTTTTCGATCATTGCCAGTGAATTTGTGAAGATGAGCTGGAAAACGTGACCGCCGGTTTCAATGTCAAAACCGAGGGATAAAGGATCATAGATCTGCTGACTCATCCTGGCTTTCGGATTTGCAAGGTAATAGTACTCGGCATTAAAGCTGATCCTACGGGTGAGTTTGATCCTTCCCCCCGCTCCCACAGCAAATAGGTCATTCGGATCAAGCTCCGTCGGGACAAGGTTACGGTGTACATATGAAGGGGTAATCTGAAGCGACAAGCCCTGACTGATTTTGCGTGCAATCAGCACCTGCCCCACATACGACAGCCTGGACGAAAAGTAGTTCTCTCTTTCAGGATCACTCCATTTGACTGACTTCAATGCCACTGATGATAAAATTGAAACTGATACAGGCATCACCCTGGCTCCGGATGACTGCCTGAGACAGGTAAACTTCGCAAATCCATCAAAAGTCTTTTCATATGTACCCCTTCCTATTCCAATCATCAGCCAGTCTGTGATCCCATAATTTAAACCGAAGTGAACATTTGACTGATCCAGGCCGAAAAACTCGTAAGGTCCAGAGCTTAACAGGCCGAATCTGTGGGAGATCCTGAAATCCAGCTGTCCGGCAGGCATCCTCTCAACTGAATGCCCGTTCATGATCCTGGTCGATTTAAAAGTTGCAGTGGCATAGTTTATTTCCGGGACGGAATCCTGATCAAGCAGGTCCATCAGGTCATCCTGGGAATAGAGTGCACAGGTGCACATATAAAAAAGAAGAAAAACAGATAATTTCCTCATAGTATCGTCTTTAAACCTCATTGTCAGTTCTCCGGCATTCCTGTACGTATCCAGATATCAAACTGGTTTATCAGGCAGGTGTTCAGTTTTCCCCCGTTCTTCGGCATGGGTGAATATGTGCCGGTATGTTTGATTGATCCGGCAACCGCCGAAGCCCTGTTCTTTACATCTGCATAGATTTCAAGACGTATTCCGTTGCCTGCACCGGCTGCAGTGGCATTGGAATGGCATGAAAGGCAATTGTTCGCCAGCATTGGTGCTATCTTCCCGCTGAATGTCACGGCTGTGGTATCACACCCCGAACTCAGTGAAGGATAGAGAGCTTCCTCACTGTCGTAATAGCATGAGGCTGGCACCAGAAGAATCAGGACCGCCAATGCAATCAGCCAATAGTATTTTTTCATAACAGAGCCGTCTTTAATTGTTCTGGAATCCATTGCTTACCCATATTTCAAACTGCCTGATCCTGCATGCGGAAAAAGATCCTGCCGGTGGCATTTTGGGTACACCGTCACCCTTCAGTGATTTAATGAGCATCCCGTTCCCTGCCTGTACAGAAACAGCGGCATAGGATCCAAGATTAATGTTACCTGAGGGCGATGTCCCGGAATGGCATCCTAGACATGAGGTCTGGATGACAGGCCAGATTGTGCCTGAAAATGTCACAGGATTAATGGTATCACAAATTTCACCGCAATTTTCATCAAGCGCTCCGTAGCTGATCCATTTCCGGATCGAATCTATCTCGGTGAGGGTAAGCTGGGCGCTGCCGGCAGGTGGCATCCTGTCTTCACCTGACGTTTTGGTAATTACCTCATACAATTTACTGTCACCCGGATCTCCGGGAACGACAGCAGTCCTGGTTGTGGAATAACTTGTAAAAATATAACCCTCTTTGTGAGTGATGGCATCATGACACCCGGCAGAGGCACATCGTGATACGAGGACTGGAAGGATATCCCTTGTGAAACAGGCCCTCGGATTGACATAAGGTTCTCCACCGGATCCATTTCCGCTTGTTTCCGGACAAATAGTAAGCAATGCCCCCTGTTCTATCCATACCCTGATAATTGTCCGGTTTTCAAGTGAAAGCGGTTGATCCGGAGGCATTTTATTTTCACCCCAGGTTGATATGATTGCTTTATAGACCTCACTTTCAAAAGGACGCCCGGGGTTGACTGCATGGCTTATATCCAGATAATTATTCAGAACCAGACCTGACTCACCCTGGCCGTCATGACAGCCTGCAATTGCACAGCTGTTTTGAAAAACCGGCAACACATCCCTTTCAAAACAAACCTCAGACAGGTCAGAAATATCTGCTGAATGTGTACAGGCAGAAATTCCGCAGATAATCGTGACAACCGGAATAAACAAAACAAGACGACGGATTTTAATGACCTTCATATATCTGGGATTACTTATAAATTTAAGCTGATGGGCCTGCCGGGGTGTGATTTTCCGCCAATATATCACTATTTTTTATAAATATTTCAGTGATATTTAACATGGTTTACAAACATTAAGGGAGAAAAACGGTTACCCGGAAATATTGAAGTATCAGTATATGAAATGATTCATGGCATTTTTCCGGGTTTACCAACCTCATGTCTTCGCCACGTAATATGAAGAGTGCAGATTACCCTCATAAAATTCCGCAGATCACTTTTATCCTGACCGAGTCAAATGGTTCAGTGAATCCCCGATATTTGTTACCTTACAATGCTAAATTCAACAATCCATGAAAAAAATGCTTCTGTTAATAGGGATTGTGGCAGCTCTCGGCGCCAATGCACGGCAGCCAGCCAAAGCACAAAAGACTCCTGATGATATAATGCCTGTCCGCGGCTTCTGCATTGCGGCTCCACGCGCCGTAAACCTTGACAGGTTCGCTAAATTCATCGATGAGGAACTTGCTCCGAGAAACATCAACACCCTGATCCTGCGGGTAGATTTCAACTACCAGTTTGAAAGCTACCCAAACCTGAGGGACTCGGTGGCACTTTCAAGGGCAGATGTAAAAAAACTTGTTTCAGTATGCAGGAAGAATAACATTCGCATTATCCCGCAGATCAATCTCCTTGGCCATCAGTCGTGGGCAGGGGAAATAGGTAATCTTCTCAAAGAGTATCCTGAATTTGACGAAACACCAAACATCAAACTACCTGAAAAATATGTCTGGCCTAACCCGGACGGACTCTACTGCAAAAGCTACTGCCCCCTTCACCCTGATGTTCACACTGTGGTTTTTGCCCTTGTCGATGAGATTTGCAATGTTTTTGAAACTGATGCCTTCCATGCGGGAATGGATGAGGTCTTCTACATTGGCGAGAGACAGTGCCCGAGGTGCTCAGGCAGGGACAAGGCTGAACTGTTTGCAGGGGAGGTAAGGACCATTCGCGACCATCTGGCAATCAGCGGCCGACAGCTT
>JAKAXP010000133.1 GCA_021816545.1 Bacteroidota bacterium | reverse complement strand
CCGATCTCAGCCGGCCTTGACCGTGTCACAGGCGACTACAACGAGTTCTGGGCCAAGCGCGACCTGATGAACTACATGAAGCCGTTCAGGGCAGCCACGCTGATGGCACATGCATTTAACGATTGGAACGTGGTTCCAAGCCACAGCTACCGCTTTATCAAGAAACTGAAGGAGATGGGTGTGCCACTGCAGATATACTATCACCAGGGAGGTCATGGCGGTGAGCCCCCGGTTAAAATGATGAACAGGTGGTTCACGAGGTATCTCTTTGGAGTTGAGAACGGCGTGGAGAATGACCCGAAGGCATGGATCGTCCGCGAAAATGCTGACCGCCTCAGCCCTACCCCCTATGCTGATTATCCCAATCCCGATGCAAAGCCTCTGACTCTGTATCTTGCGCCCGGCGCCCCCGGAACAGGAGGTCTGGTGACAGAGAAACCGGCGAAACAAGTCACTGAGACGCTGGTTGACAACTTTTCATTCAACGGCTCTACGCTGGCGCAGGCTGAGTATTCAAACCACCGCCTGCTTTATCTGACACCCGTTCTGACAGAGCCTGCACATATCTCCGGTGTTGTTACGGTAAAGATCAGGGCTGCTTCGAGCAAGCCGGCTGTCAACCTTTCGGTCTGGCTGGTGGCATTGCCATGGAGTGCTTCGCGCCAGATGAGTTTCACGGATAATATTATTACCCGCGGCTGGGCTGACCTTCAGAACTACAGATCTATATCGGATAGTGAACCCCTGATACCATGGAAGTTCTATGAGATGAGCTTTGAGCTCGAACCTGATGACCACATAATCCCTGCCGGGAAACAGATCGGACTGATGATCTTCTCGAGCGACAAGGAATTCACTCTCCAGCCGATGCCGGGAACCGAACTGACTGTTGACCTCGACGGAACGGAGGTGACAATGCCAGTGGTTGGCGGTACGCTTAAATAAGCGTCCTGGATCCTAATGTTTTCACAAGTCCCCTTGCAGCGTTAAGGGGACTTTTTTCGTATAAGGTTTATCCGAAATGAAATCCACGGATCAAAATCTTAAAAAGCTCTGTATGAAGAATACGAAAATAAAAGGGCACAGTCTGCTCATTGTTATAACCGCTTTCGCATTGGCATCCTGCGCTAAAGATGAGATTATTATCGATCCTGATAATCTGCTGATCGGAAATTGGAACTATTCTGATTACAGTGACGATGCATTGTTATTTGAGAGGAGCACTGGTTTCATTGATGATCACTGTTATAAGTTTAAACCTGAGGGCACGGTGACCGAAAGAAAAAATTCAGGATGGTGCGGTACTCCTCCGATTTCTTACGAGGATTTCCCGGGCACCTGGTCGGTTATTAATGATACACTGATTGATGTTTCTGTCGGTTACTGGGGAGGAACAGATAACTATATCCTTGACTTTAAATTCCTTGGACCGAATTTACTGGAGTTAAAATACATTCGCCAGGAATGACGACCCGCCGGTCCGGGAATATAAAAGAGATATCGTACCTGATTTCCTTCGGATATCTTGCAGCGTTAAGGAGACTTTTTTCGTATTAGGTGATATAATACCTGAATTTCGTAGAACCATAGCTTGAAAAGATCTGTATGAAAAATCCAGTATTTATAATTGTGTCTCTCCTGGCTATTGCCGGGATGTCATCATGTTCAAAGGATTCCGGCCAGGAGCCCGATCTTACTCCAAAGACCCTTGAGCTGACTGCCAAAGCCGCCGAAGTCATTGAGTATGGAAATGATTTTGGCATTGAACTGTTCACAAGGGTTGCCGGAGTTGAAGACAAGAACTTCATGCTCTCACCCCTGAGCGCCAGCGCAGCCCTTACCATGCTGCTCAACGGTTGCGCCGGAGACACGTATGACCAGCTGAGGGGAACTCTTAAATATCCTGAAACGATGACAATCAGTGAGATCAACGAGGTCTATCAAAGTCTCGTCGGCCAGCTGCTGGATATCGATCCGAAGGTCAAACTGGCTCTAGCAAACGCGATTTTCTACCGGCAGGGATTCAGTGTTAAGAATCCGTTCCTCAGCACCATGGATACCGATTTTGATGCAGAAATCTCCGGCCTTGATTTCTCACTGCCGTCTGCACTGACAACAATCAACAAGTGGGCCAGCGACAACACAAACGGCAAGATCCCGAAAGTGCTTAATGAGATTTCGGATAATGCGGTAATGTTCATCATGAATGCCCTCTATTTCAAAGGCGACTGGAGCTATCAGTTCAACAAGGACCTGACATCTGACAGACCGTTTTACACCAGTGGTTCCAGCTCCGTTGATGTCAGTACCATGAAGGGTGATGTAGGCTCCAGGGTTACCTACGGAACCGGTTACAGGGCAATTGAAATGCCATACGGACAGACAAATTTTACTATGGTGGTCATTGTACCGGAAGGAACACTTGCCGACTTCAATGCATCATTTGACGCAGAGAAGTGGAACACTGTTACCTCAGCTCTTGACAACCAGGAGAAATACGGTGAGCTTACCGTATACATGCCGAAATTCAAATTCTCCTACGAAAAGTTACTGAATGATCAGTTGCAGGGCATGGGGATGCTTGATGCGTTCGATCCTTACCTTGCTGACCTTTCAGGAATCTCGGACGCCTCAATCTATGTAAGCTTCGTAAAGCAGAACACTTTCGTGGAAGTTGACGAGAAAGGAACTGAAGCCGCAGCAGTAACCACAATCGGTGTGGAAGTTACAAGTTTCCCGCCTCAGCCACGGGAATTTGTGATTGACAAGCCGTTTGTCTTTGCAATACGTGAACGGACCACTAACACCCTCCTCTTCATCGGGCAGGTTGCAAATCCTCTGAATTAATGCACCCTGTTAACGTGCAGAAAACTTTAACCCTTTATAGCCGTAAACAAATCAACTGAATATGAAAACCATTGTCAAGTCTGCAACTTTCCTGCTTGTCCTGATGTCAGCTCTCACAGCCTGCCAGGACAGGACCACACAGTTAATCACATACGAGGCAAATGTGCCTGTTTACATGCCCTTCAATGAATTCAGGGCCAGCTTTGAAAAGAGTGCTCCCATTGAAATCTCCCACCCCGGGAAGATGTACTTCAAGGATGGGTACCTCTTTGTCAACGAGTACGGTAAGGGGATACATGTTATTGACAACAGAAACCCGGCAAATCCGAAAAAGGTTGCTTTCTATGAGATCCTGGGGAATGTTGATATGGCAATAAAAGGTAATATACTGTTCGCCGACAGTTATATTGATCTCCTGGCCATTGATATTACTGACATCAATAATCCTGTCGAAATCGACCGTGTCAAAAACGTATTCCCGGAAATCGTTCCGGAAGGGGAACTCTGGTACCCCTATGCCATGGTTGACAAATCGAAGGGGGTGATAGTTGGCTGGGAGATAAAGACTATCACCGAGAAACTGGAGGATTATCAGTACGGGGGCTGGTTGTTCCGCGGTGAAATGGATTTTGTCATTAATGCTGATGCTGCCAAGGTCACAAACGGCGGCTGGACAGGTGGCAGCGGTACCGGCGGATCCATGGCCCGGTTCATGCTGAACGAAAACTACCTTTATGTTATTGCCGTTCCAATCAGGCTAAAAACTGTTGATGTCACCACACCGGATGAAATGACTATAATAGACAGTGTGGATGTGCCACGCAACATGGAGACCCTTTTCAAACTTCAGAACAACCTGTTCATCGGCACCACCACCGGGATGCTGATCTTCGACCTTGTAAATCCCCAAAAACCGGTACAGGTATCATCATATGACCATATCAGGGCCTGTGATCCGGTGGTGGTTGACGGCCAGTATGCATATGTAACCCTTCGGTCGGGCAATACCTGCAACAATGCGCAGAATCTCCTGGAGGTGATAGATATTTCCTCCATTAAAAATCCATATCTGGTAAAATCATACCCTATGTTCAACCCTCACGGGCTGGGCACTGACGGCAACCTTCTCTTCGTCTGTGACGGAGCGGCAGGGCTGAAGATTTATGACAAGTCAAATCCGATGACTATAATCACCAGCCAGATCGCCCACTACCCCGACTTTGACACGTACGACGTTATTCCAATGAACGGAATACTTATGCTTGTGGGCAAAGACGGAATATATCAGTATGATTACAGTGACCCGCAGAATATTATCCAGATAAGCCACATCACGATCAAGGAAGAATAGATATATGTCAAGACTTACTGCTATTGCGGTTTGTGTTCTGCTGACACTCACCGCAACAGGCCAGCACCGGAAATATACTGTTGTGCTTAACGATGGCTCCCGGATTTCGGGAACCATCGTTGGCGATTCTACTGACTTCCTTGATCTGAAGATAACCTCTCCCCAGGTCATCAGGATAGGCAGGTCGCAGGTATCATCAGTTGAGGAAGTTAAATATCCGGTTAAGAAGAGCATTATGACCTCAGGCTACTACGCAAGGTTTTCAATGGGTTTCCTGTCAGGAAGGAATGAGAGCGGTAACCAGAGCAGCCTGAGCTTCCATCTTTCAAACGGATATCAGTTCAAAAACGGCCTTGCATTAGGAATAGGGTCGGGGATGGAAGAGCTGGGAGTGGTTCTTGTTCCTCTCTATGCCGATTTGAGGTATACGCCACTTAACACGGGAATATCCCCATACGCCTGGATGAAAACCGGGTATGGATTTGCAATCACTGACGAGGCTGTTTACTATATGGATGACGCTTCAACTGACAGGAAACGGGAAGGCGGGTTTCTGTTCAATGCCGGTGCAGGCATCTCGCTGTTTACGTGGAACAGAACTGCAGTCAACGTTGGCCTGGGATACAGGTACCAAAAGGTTACCCTGAAGCAGGATCAGATTATTTACTGGTGGGGAGGGGGCACTGTTAGGGAGACTGTAACCCAGTATTACAGGCTGGAGCTCCACCTTGGTTTTGTCTTTATGTAAAAGAATAAATATGAATCTGTCAACCATAATATCGTCTGAATTGAGTTATTTCGGGGAAACTTGATTCCTGGCGGTATAATGGGTAACAGAACCATAAAAGGTCATGAATACTCTGACTCGGATCTTGTCAAAAGATGTGCCGAAGGCGATATACGCTCGCAGGAATTCCTTTACAGGCGCTATTTCTCCTTTGCCATGTCAATATGTATCAGGTATACCCGGGATGAAGGTGAGGCCATGGAAATAGTGAATGACAGCTACATGAAGGTGCTTGACAGCCTTCAGGAATACGATCATTCCAGGCCGTTCAGGAGCTGGTATGGCAAAATCCTGGTGAATACCGCCATTGATTCTTACAGGAAGAACCTGAAAAACAACGATTACGTTTCAATTGATTCGATAAATGAAACAGGTGAAAGTGATCCTGAAATCGAAACAGAACTTTCTGCCAACGATATCCTGACACTGTACAGTTATCTCCCTGCAAATTACAGGATGACGTTCAACCTTTTCGAGATAGAAGGATATTCGCACGAGGAGATAGGTCAGATGCTTGGGGTAACAGCTTCCACCTCAAGAGCCAATCTTGCCAGGGCCAAGAAGTTGTTGCGGGAACTTTATAACAGTCATATAATTTCGGTCAGGAAGAGTCATGAGTAAGTTTGATGACATATTCAGCCGTAAGGTAAAGGAGGCATTTGACAGCTATGATGCCGATCACCTGGCAGACCGGGGCTGGAATTCCTTTGCCGGGAGATATGGCAATAAACGCAGCCGTACCATAATTATACCGCTGTGGGCCAGGGCTGCTTCCATCGTTATTCTGGTTACTGCAGGAGTGCTGTTAATGGACCGTCTGAATGACATGCAGACAGGTGAACCCGCAGACCGGCTTGCCCAGGAAACCGGAAGTACAAAAGCCGATTCCCTTTTAAATGAAAATGATAAATCATCAATAACCGCTGCTGTTGCAGGCGCCAATCAGGCTTCCGTTACAACAACCGAAAAGTCCTCGCAAGCTTCGACCACAACAACCATCAGGACCGCCCAGGCTTCCTCCTCACCAACCGAAAGAGCGAGGCTGGCTTACACTGCAACTACCCCCGGAGCCGGGCAGGTTTCAATGGTCCCGGCTGAAAGGGCAAGGCAGGCCGTGAATGAGGACAGCGAAAAAGGAATAATGGAAATTACAGTGGCTGCCGGGCCTCCTCTTCCAGCAGACATTAATTCTGCAGATGGTTTGGCAGGGGTGAATCTTGCCGGCGGTCCCATGGAGAAAAGGTTAACATATGAAGCTGACACCAGGCTGAACCTGAAGCCCAAACCCGCACTTAAGGACTATCTTGTTCTGCCACGGGAAAGGATGACAACTACTCTCATGACCGGTTTTTCAGGCATGATGGCAAGTATAGACAATGCCAGTTCTGATGCCATGGGTGTTTCAGTCGGCTTTTACGTTGAGC
>JAKAXP010000132.1 GCA_021816545.1 Bacteroidota bacterium | reverse complement strand
AAGTCTTGGAACTTATGACCTTCAATAATTCGCCCATACCGGTTGGTTTTTAAGCAAATTACGGTAATTAATAAATAACAAACCTAGGATTTAGTCCTCTGAGACAAATCTAAGGGACCTTCAGACTTTCAGACTTTCAGACTTTCAGACTTTAAACCTGCCTGCCAGGTAGATTGCCATCTCCTCCTGCATCTCACGGGCTTTTTCGCCGGCAACCAGGTCAAATCTGTCAGTGGAATCAGCATAGATGATTCCACGTGATGAGTTTACAAGCAACCCGCACCTGCTGTTCATCCCGTAACGGGCAACCTCCTCCAGGCTGCCACCCTGCGCACCCACTCCGGGCACAAGCAGGAAGTGGTCAGGCACTATCTTCCTGATATCTGCAAGCATCTCTGCCCTGGTGGCTCCGACGACATACATCAGGTTATCAGTATTGCCCCATCTCTGAGACACATATAGTACCTTCTCAAAGAGCCTCTGTCCGTTGCCGGAATGATACTGGAAATCATCGGCACCCCTGTTTGAGGTCAGGGCGAGGATAATTGCCCACTTTCCGCCGTAGGTAAGGAATGGTGTTACTGAATCCTCCCCCATATATGGTGCAACAGTCACAGCATCAAATGGCATCTCTCCGAAGACCGCCCTTGCATACATCTTGGAGGTGTTGCCGATATCGCCTCGTTTGGCATCGGCAATTATGAATATATTGGTATCAAGCTTGTTGATATACCTCACTGTTTTGTCCAGGGCTGCCATTCCCCTTGCCCCGTATGACTCATAGAAGGCGAAGTTGGGCTTGTAAGCAACCGTATACTTATGGGTGGCATCGATTATACGCCTGTTGAACTCGAAGATCGGATCATCCGCACCGGCAACGCATGCCGGCAGCTTTGAGATTTCCGGGTCAAGCCCGACACACAGGAATGATTTTTTGCCAAGAATATGCTGGAAAAGTTCCCTTGATGTCATGATCACATTTATTAATAATCACTTTCCTTCAGTCGTTCAGCGTTCTCTGCCATTTGCAGCTTGTCAAGCAGTTCCTGTATGTTACCGTCAAGAACTGATGGCAGGTTGTAAAGGGTTGTGTTGATGCGGTGGTCAGTCACCCTTCCCTGCGGGTAGTTGTATGTTCGTATCTTGGCCGACCTGTCGCCAGTGGAGACCATGGTCTTACGCTTGTGCGAGATCTCATCGAGG
The DNA here is from genome assembly GCA_021816545.1 of Bacteroidota bacterium. Taxonomy (GTDB): domain Bacteria; phylum Bacteroidota; class Bacteroidia; order Bacteroidales; family VadinHA17; genus SR-FBR-E99. Next base: position 5,212 of record JAKAXP010000132.1, on the reverse strand, counting down.
TACTTCTGGTATTCCAGGTTGTAAAGACGGGTACGAAGCTCCCTCATTGCCTTCTCAAGGTTTTTGATCTGCGATTTTTCGTCCTGACATGTCACTACCACCCCGGTGGGAATATGGGTAAGCCTGATGGCCGAATAGGTTGTGTTGACACTCTGCCCCCCGGGGCCGGATGAGCAGTAGGTATCCTTCCGGATATCCTCATTGCGTATCTCTATGTCAAACTCGCCGGCTTCGGGAAGGACAGCCACTGTAGCCGCTGATGTATGTATTCTGCCCTGTGTCTCGGTCTGGGGCACACGCTGAACCCGATGGACACCTGACTCGTACTTCATAATACCGTAAACGCCATCGCCGATGACATTGAAGACAATCTCCTTGTAACCGCCTGCGGTGCCCTCAGTGTAGTAGTTCATGTCCACCTTCCATCCGCGGGCTTCGATATATTTCGAATACATCCGGAAGAGGTCACCGGCAAATATGCTTGCTTCATCGCCACCTGTGCCGGCACGGATCTCCATGACCGCATTCTTTTCGTCTTCAGGGTCAGCCGGAAGGAGCAGGAACTTGATATCTTCCTCCATCTGCGGAATTTCCTGCAGAATCGTATCTATCTCAGCCTTGGCCATCTCGCGCATCTCATCATCCTTCTCTGTGGCAAGAAGGGCCCTTGTGCTTTCAAGATTGTCAATGGCGCTCTTGTACTTCTCGTATGCCTCCACCACGGGTTTGAGCTCCTTGTATTCCTTGTTCAGCTTTATATAGCGCTTCATGTCCGACATGACATCGGGTGAGGTCAGGAGCTCGCCAACCTCCACAAAACGGTTCTTTACACCAACCAGCCTGTCAAGAATAAGATTGTTTGCCATCAGATGCCAAATTTCAGGGTGCAAAGGTAATCATTATAAGGCAATAGCCAATAGGCATTAGTGAAGTCGGCAGTTGGCAGTACCAGTCGGCAGTTTGAGACTTCGACGAAGGCGGAGGATCAACCCCGTATCCGCCACTGGCGGATCGGGACGGCAGTACAGGTTGGAAGTCAGTATGAAAATTCGCCGGAGGCGGAGCGGATGGTCAGGTGCCTGCCTTCGGCGGGCTCGCAGCGGCCCACGATGCGCGCATCAAGGTTGTATGATGAGGCGGTGTCAATAATGGCGGCAGCATCTGCATCATCAACGTACAGCTCCATGCGGTGACCCATGTTGAATACGCGGTACATCTCCTCCCAGGGTGTGCCTGAGCTCTTCTGTATCAGTTCAAACAGCGGCGGAACCGGGAAGAGATTATCCTTTATCACATGAAGGTTATCAATGAAATGCATGACCTTTGTCTGCCCCCCGCCGGAGCAATGCACCATACCGTGAATGGCAGGCCGCATCATATCAAGCACCTTCTTAATGACCGGGGCATAGGTCCTTGTTGGTGATAGCACCAGCTGGCCGGCATTGACTCCCGGAACGGTGGTGGAATCAGTGAGACGCATCGTCCCGCTGTAGACCAGTGAAGCAGGTATGGATCCGTCATAGCTCTCCGGGTACAAACCGGCGAGGTAATGCCCGAACACGTCATGCCTGGCGGAGGTAAGCCCGTTGCTGCCCATGCCGCCGTTATACCCGTTCTCATAGGTTGTCTGCCCGTATGAGGCCAGTCCCACAATCACATCCCCGGCCCGGATATTTGCATTGTCAACGACATCAGCCCGCGGCATGCGCGCCGTGACAGTCGAGTCCACAATCACCGTCCTGACAAGGTCTCCCACATCGGCCGTCTCACCTCCCGTTGACCAGATACCTATGCCGGCGTCACGCATCCGGGCAAGGAATTCTTCCGTCCCTTCAATGAGGGCCCTGATCACCTCACCCGGAACCAGGTTTTTGTTCCTTCCTATTGTGGATGACAAAAGTATATTTTCAGCCACACCCACACAGAGCAGGTCATCGAGGTTCATCACAACCGCATCCTGCGCTATGCCCTTCCAGACGGAGAGATCGCCCGTCTCCTTCCAGTAAATATATGCGAGTGAAGACTTCGTTCCGGCACCGTCGGCGTGCATTATGTTGCACCATCCGGGATCGCCGCCCAGTATGTCAGGGATGATTTTGCAGAATGCCTTTGGAAAGAGGCCACGGTCAACACTGCTTATGGCAGCGTGGACCTCCTCCTTGCCGGAGGAGACCCCTCTCTTTGCATAACGCGAACTGTCATTCATTGTCACTGCTGCAACCGGGTGAATTACTTGGCTGGTACATAGTCAGTGCGGAGCACCTTGAACTCGGTACGGCGGTTTATCTGGTGAGCTATCTCCTTCTGCTCGTCGCTGGCGAGGCTGTTGATATACTGTTCTGTGAGAGTAGCTCCCAGGCGCAGGAACGGTGAATCCTTCATTATCGCGTCATCCACAACCTTCGGGCTGGTCTCCCCGTAACCCTTCGCGGTAAGCCTGTCAGCAGCTATTCCCCGTCCGATCAGGTAATCAACAACCGACTGTGCTCTCTTCTGTGACAGATCAAGGTTAAACTGTTCGGTGTCACGCGAGTCAGTATGCGACATCAGCTCGATTGTAACGTTGGGGTTGTCAATGAGGGTCTCAACCAGCTTATCGAGTGATACCATCGACTCAGGCCTGAGGTCCCACTTGCCGAAGTCATAGAATATATTGGGAAGTTCTATCGGCCTGTCGATAGGTGTCATCTGTATCGTGGCCATGAAGTCGCGGCTCTTGTCCTGACCCCTGGTTGTCTCCTTCTCCTTGCCGTTCAGGTAACCGTTTTTCGAGGCAAGGAATATATAGTCAACCTCAGGCCTGAGGCTGAACTTGAAATCGCCTGCATTGCCGGTCTCGGTCTGCATGTTGGCGCCGTCGCTGGCTATAAGCTGAACGGTTGCTCCCTGTACCGGAAGGCCTGTCTTTTCATCCTTAACGAGGCCGGTGATGCTGAAGAGCAGCGGCGGCATCTCGAATGTATAGAGGTCATCGTCGCCTCTCCCCTTGCGTGAGGAGCTGAAAATGCCTTTTTCGGCTCCGGGTTCGAATGTGATGCCGAAGTCGTCTGCCGGGCTGTTGATCGGTGGCCTCATGTTGTCAACGAGCCAGCTTTCGCCGCCCTGAGGAGTGGCCTTGAATATATCAAGCCCACCCATACCAATGTGGCCGTCAGAAGCAAAGTAGAGAGTGCCGTTATCGCGGATGAACGGGAAGAGCTCATTTCCGCGTGTATTTATGTCACTGCCGAGGTTTTCCGGGCGTGACCAGGCACTCCCCGGCGAGGTTCGTGTGGTGCGGTAAATGTCCTTACCGCCCCTTCCTCCCGGCATATCGGAAACAAAATAAAGTGTCTGGCCGTCATGTGATATTGAAGGATGAGCTGCCACAAGCGAGTCAGCCAGCAGTTCCACCTTCACCGGGTCACTCCAGCGTGTCCCCTCGCGGGTTGAATACATTATAACACAACCCTTGCTCTCACGCTTTCCGGCTTCACAGCGGGTGAACCATACCTCGGAATAGTCGGCAGAAAACGACGGGGTTCCGTCTTCGAACTCGCTGTTCAGGAAATCAACCGGTACCGGTGTGCTCCATTTGCCTTTCTTGTCAAGCCTGGTCTCAAAGATATCGGTAAAACTCTGGCCGGTGGCGCCGTGCTCCTTGTTCCCCTTTGCATCATCACGCGAGGAGGTGAACCATACCAGCCCGTTGTCATCACGACCAAAGGCAGGGCTGAAATCTGAATCGCCGGTATTGGCTTCCTTCAGTTCCTCAACATTATATGATTCCGGAGATGACTGCCACTGCATTGCCAGCTCGCATGACCTGATCTGCTGCTCTGTCCGCGGGTCACCGGGAACAAGCTGGCGGTACTTGCGGAACTCTTCTATAGCCTGCGGATAACGGCCCAGCTTCTTTGTGCTCTCCGCCAGCCAGTACTGAGCCTCAGGCTTTGGAAAAGGAGACCTTACAGCTCTCTTGTACCATAGTTCTGCGTTCTTCGGGTCGTCAATCAGCCTGTAGCACTCTGAAACCATGAAGACCATGTCAGCCTTCAGCTGTTTATCGCGTGTCTTTGAATAGACATCCTTGAAGTAGTCAATTGCATCATAGTAGCTGCCGGCATTGTAGGCGGCGTATGCACGCTCCGTCTTCTGCTTCTGAGCCTCAAGCATTGAGGGGAAGAGAAGGGCAACAGCAACTGTAAGATATATCAGTCTTTTCATCCTGGCCACCATAGAGTTTTGTACAAAAGTAATGATTGTTATTAATGTTAACGTACCGCCGTTTCATTAATTACCGGCGCTCCGGATCTGCAGCAAAAATAATGCCCTCTTTCGGGCAGGGTGCAATGCGACCACCCCGGCAGCAAAAAGAGGCTGCCCCTCTTTGTCCCGGGGCAGCCTCAGCGTAAACCACAAAATCTGAAATAAAAGCCTGTCTTTTATCTTGTGAAGAGCAGCTCGCGGTATTTGGGCAATGGCCACAGCTCATTGTCAACCACAAGCTCCAGCTTGTCAATGTGTATCCTGATCTCTTCCAGGTATGGCTTGACCTTTGATTCATAGGCAAGCGCCTTTTTGTACGGATCTTCAATCACGTTGGCCTTCTTCCGCTGCTCTATCATGTCATTCACAAGTTTCTTGATCATTGAGATATGATCTGATATGCTCACTATCAGCTCCTTGCGGGCTCCTGCAAGCCGCATGAACTCATTGTCGTCAAAGATTTCACGGAGCCCCCTGACATTCTCAACCAGGGATGTCATGTAGTTCACCGCCGTGGGCACAATATGATTTATAGCCAGGTCGCCAAGCACCCGCGCCTCAATCTGAAGCTTCTTGGTGAATTTCTCCAGTTCAACTTCTACCCTGCTCTCAAGCTCCCGTTCTGTAAGGACCCCTGTTCCAATCAGCGTTTCACGCGAAGCGGGAGTCTCATATGCCTTGAGGGTCTTCGGAACACTCGGTTCTGCCGAAAGACCGCGGCGGACAGCCTCTTTATGCCATTCGGTACTGTAACCGTCACCCTCGAAGCGAATCCTCTTTGAATCGATGATGCACTTCTTGATCACCTGGAAGATTGCTTCATCTCTTTTTACTCCCTTGTCAATCAGTTTGTTGACCTCAATGGCGAAGGCCTTGAGCTGCCTGGTAACGGCAGCGTTGAGCACTATCATTGCCGAGCTGCAGTTGGCTGAAGAGCCCACTGCCCTGAACTCAAACCTGTTGC
>JAKAXP010000131.1 GCA_021816545.1 Bacteroidota bacterium | reverse complement strand
TCCGATCTGAGCTCCGCAAGTGGGAAAGGAAGGTCAATGAGACAGGACTGACAATCATCGTCACAAAGGTGTTCATCAATGCCCGAGGACTGGCAAAGGCCGAAATAGCTTTGGCCAGAGGGAAGAAGCAGTATGACAAGCGCGACAGCCTCAAAAAGCGTGATCATGAGCGTGAGATGGACCACCATGTGAAGGAGCGGATCAGGTAATCCGGTATCCGGACTCTGAGGTAATAACCTGGTGAGCCTTCAAAATTTCAACTGCAGCAATAATAAAAATTATCAGAAGTTTGGGCTCAGGAGATATCTTGAGTAGAACTGGTCAATATATGCGACGGCCTCATCAGCCTCATCAACTATCCTGAAAATATTCAGGTCCTCGGGAGAGATGTTATGCTCTTCATTCAGCATCACCTCGGTGACCCAGTCAAACAGCCCTGCCCAGTACTTCGTCCCAACCAGCACTATGGGGAACCGACCTATCTTCTTCGTCTGGATCAGCGTGATTGCCTCGAAAAGCTCATCAAATGTACCGAAGCCCCCGGGCAGCACGATGAACCCCTGGGCATATTTCATGAACATAACCTTGCGGACGAAGAAATAGTCAAAGGTGATCAGCTTGTCACGGTCTATGTAAGGATTGGCTTTCTGTTCAAAGGGAAGGTCAATGTTGATACCGGCCGACTTGCCGTTGCCTCTCTTTGCCCCCTTGTTGGCAGCCTCCATGATACCCGGGCCGCCGCCGGTGATGACACCATATCCCTTCTGTGTAAGCTGAAAGGCAATCTCCTCAGCAAGCTTGTAGTACTTGTTATTGTAGTGGGTACGGGCAGACCCGAAAATTGCCACGCTCGGACCGATGCGGGAAAGCTTCTCAAATCCTTCAACAAATTCAGCTATAATCTTGAAAACCCTCCATGAATCCATCGTGTGGATCTCATTCCAGGTTCTGGGCTCAAAGGCATCCTTAATCAGGTCCTTCTCCTTTGCTTCGTCCATAAATCGCTATTTAGGCTTTAAATATAATCTTTTCTATTGTTTCAGAACAGGTGCAAGATACCGTCCCGTATAATTACCCTTGACCTTTACTATCTGTTCGGGAGTTCCCGAAAAGATTATCTCGCCGCCGCCACGGCCTCCCTCCTTCCCCAGGTCAACAATATAGTCAGCCACCTTTATAACATCCATGTTATGCTCAATGACCATGACAGTATTTCCCCGCTCAACGAGCCTCTCAAGCACCTCAAGCAACACCCTCACATCATCAAAATGAAGACCTGTGGTTGGCTCATCAAGTATGTAAAGTGTCCGCCCGGTGTCGCGCCTCGAGAGTTCCGTTGCCAGCTTGACACGCTGTGATTCACCGCCGGAGAGTGTCGTTGAGGGCTGTCCCAGCCTTACGTAACCGAGTCCCACATCCTGCAGTGTCTTGATCTTGTGATATATGGCCGGAATACCCTTGAAGAACTCAACGGCATCATTTATGGTCATCTCCAGAACGTCATTGATTGACCGGCCCTTGTATTTCACCTCGAGTGTTTCCCTGTTGTAACGTTTTCCTCCGCAGTCAGGACACATCACGTAAACATCCGGAAGGAAGTTCATCTCTATTGTCTTAACTCCGGCGCCCTCGCAACCCTCACACCGGCCGCCCTTTATGTTGAATGAGAACCGCCCGGCACCGAATCCCCTGACCTTTGCATCAGGTGTCATCGCAAACAGGTTGCGGATTTCTGTGAAAACTCCGGTATATGTTGCCGGGTTTGACCTCGGTGTGCGGCCAATAGGCGCCTGGTCAACCTCAATCACCTTGTCAATATGTTCCAGCCCCTCAATCGATTCATGCGGTAGCGGCATACGGCCTGCACCGTGCAGCTTCTTTGCAAGAGCAGGGTGAAGGGTCTGGTTTATCAGTGACGACTTCCCGCTGCCTGAGACGCCGGTGATGCAGATAAATGTTCCCAGCGGCACCTTCATAGTGACCCCCTTCAGGTTATTGCCTGTGGCGCCGGCGATGGCAAGAAACTTACCGCTGCCATCCCTTCTCTTCTTCGGAACATCAATCTTCCTGGCACCGTTAAGGTATGCAGCGGTGAGTGTGTCTGCCTTCAGAATCTCTTCCGGGGTTCCCTCGGCAACAATCAGCCCGCCGTGAACTCCCGCACCGGGACCGATGTCAATTATATGATCGGCGCTGAGGATCATATCGCGGTCATGTTCCACCACAATGACCGAGTTGCCTGCATCACGGAGGTTCCGCAGAGCCTCTATCAGCCTGTGGTTGTCGCGCTGATGCAGTCCGATGCTCGGCTCATCAAGGATATAAAGGACATTGACCAGCTTCGAACCTATCTGCGTTGCCAGCCTGATACGCTGGCTCTCACCGCCTGAGAGTGTCCGGGCTCCCCGGTTCAGGGCCAGGTAATCAAGCCCTACGTCAAGCAGGAAGCCAAGACGTGACCGGATCTCCTTAAGAATCTCGGAGGCGATCTTCTTCTGCCGTTCTGACATGTCGCCTGTGACATGCTCAAGATAGTCCCTGAGCTCTGTCAAGTCCATGGAGGCAAGCTCGCCTATGTTTTTCCCGCCGATGCGGAACCAAAGTGCTTCCTTTTTCAGTCTCATGCCGCTGCACTCTGGGCATACATGGTACTGCACGTACTGCTCCCTGACCTTGCCTCCACCGTTGGCAGCCCGTCCGCTTATAGCTTCCTGGTTGCCAACATAATTGACCACCCCTTCAAAGGTCATGAAATAGTTGGAGGTGACACCCAACGGAGTATTCGATAGCTTCAGCACCTCATCGGAACCGAAGAAAATCTTGTTCAGAACATCTTCGGGAATATCCCCTACCGGTGTGTCAACAGTGAAGCCGTACTTCTCGCCCAGGGCTTCGATCATCCAGAAGATCCATATGTTGCGGTATTTGCCGAGCGGCTCAATCCCCCCCTTGCGGATGCTCAGGGAGCGATCAGGCATCATCCTGCTGATATCCACCTCCGAGATCTCACCGAGTCCGTTGCACCTCGGGCATGCGCCCTGCGGCGAATTGAACGAAAAGGTGTGCGGTGCCGGCTCATTGTATGAAATACCGGTCACCGGGCACATCAGATGACGGCTGAAATATCTCATACTGCCCTCATCAGCATCAAGCAGTGCCATGATACCGTCACCCTGGTCAAGTGCCAGTAACAAAGCATCATGTAGCCTCTTTGCAGCAACATGGCCTACCTGGAACTTGTCTATTACAAGCTCAATGAAATGAACCTTATACCTGTCAAGCTTGAGACCGGGAGTGATCTCCCTTATCTCTTCATTGATCCGGGCATACAGGAATCCCTTGCGCCTGAGCTGCTCGAACAGCTCCTTGTAGTGCCCCTTCCTCCCCTTGATCAGCGGGGCAAGGATGAATACCCTGTGCTGGTCATACCTCTCAGACACTAGCTCAAGTATCTGTTCATCAGTATACTTGACCATTTTTTCGCCTGACTCGTATGAATATGCATCAGCTGCACGCGCATACAGCAGCCTCAGGAAGTCATATATCTCGGTGATGGTCCCGACTGTCGAGCGGGGATTCTTGTTGGTGGTCTTCTGCTCAATTGAAATGACCGGGCTTAGCCCTGTAATGCGATCAACGTCAGGCCTCTCCATCCCTCCGAGGAACTGCCTGGCGTAAGCTGAAAGAGTCTCCATGTACCGCCTCTGTCCTTCGGCATAGATTGTATCAAATGCCAGTGACGACTTCCCGCTACCGCTCAGACCTGTGACAACCACCAGTCTGTTTCGCGGCAGCGTAAGGCTTATGTTGCGGAGGTTATGAACTCTCGCTCCGTATACTCTTATCTCGTCTTTCTGTTCCGGCATGGCATGAGACTAAATGCCGGCCCTGACACGCGCATCCTTTTCTGGCACCCTGATTGTGTATTCGCGTTTTTCGCTGTTTGTCAGGAAAGGTTTGCGAAGCCACGGATTGAGGTATTTCAGAATCTTGTAATTGGTGTCAAATTGTCTTGCAAACTGTTCAAAGCTGGAAACAGTGGTGTCAACCTTCACTTCATAGTACGGGACAGGCCTGTACATTTCTCCGGGCCCGATATTGAACCCGTACTTCCCGGGCTCTGACATAACCAGTTTCAGCGAAACGATACGGAATATGTATCGTGCGGTCTCCTCGTTCAGAAGCAAGTCGTAGTAGTTGGTCTGCCTCTGTATGTCAACCTGTTCACTCAGGCCGCTGAACCCATTGTTGTATGATGCTGCCGCCATTGTCCAGTTTCCGTATTTCTCGTATGCCTTGAGGAAGTATTTGCAGGCAAAACGGGTCGATTTCTCAATATCATACCTCTCATCAACCTCTTTATTGATGATCATACCTGCCTCTTTGCCAGTGCCATCCATTATCTGCCAGAAGCCTGTGGCGCCTGCCGGCGAAATCACATTGCTCAGGTCACTCTCGGCGCATGCCAGGTATTTGAAATCATCCGGAATACCATATTCCTTAAGTATCTTTTCAATTTCGGGGAAGTAGCGCCCTGCCCTCTTGATTGTCAGCAGTGTTGATCCGTGCCTGTATGCAGTGGCATTTAGCTCCCGGTCAAGGCTCTCACGGGTGTCAAAGTTCTGAAGCGGCATTGTCTCACCGGCGAAGGTGACATTTTCCGGTATCGCCCAGGAAATTGCTGCTGGCGTACTCTCCTCAAAATCATGCGTTCCCTGCTGCTGGCTGTCGGCAGCCACGAGGAGCGTAAAAATGAAACCTGTGCTGAGCAGAAACATTACTGCAAATGCGGTCTTTCCCGGTATGTTTTTCATGTTATGGCAATCTCATTTTGAAACTGCAAAATTAGCGAAAATATTGCGTCATGGGAAGCAAAAGAAGGAGAGGAAAAAGGTATCTCAGAATTTAAAGAAGAAACCTGAGGAGAAGCCCACTGAATATGGCTTGTACAGCGAGCCGGAAATGTCACTCAGCGGAGTTACATAATACCTGAAAACCGGCTCAAGGTTGAATGTTATCTTCTGCGAGATGTTGTACTCCATCCCGAGGCCAAGCTGGCTGCTGAGATTGAATGTATTCATCCCCTCTGTGTATCCTACGCGTACAATTTCAGATCCTTCACCCGTGTAGGCTGCATTGTCAACCAGGAAACCGTATGCCATCCCTCCTGAGAGATTAAGACCGACCCTTTTGTCAATGAGCTTGTACCTGATCATCACCGGTAGCTCAAGGTAACGGAAAACCTGTCGGATATCAGAGCCCACCTGGGTCAGCGCGTACTTGGAAGGATCAGCCATGTTACCCTGGATAAGCGTCCCCACCCTGTCCTTGCTGTCAGTAAGGTAAAGGTCTGTGTTGCCCGCCAGTATCAGGCCTGATGCAGTCTCGACGCTGTAGAGATAGCTGCTCTTGACGGCATAGTAATCAGAAAGCCCTGCATAAACAGCCACGTCTGAGATTGTCTGACCTATTGAAGCCAGCCCGATACCGGACTGGATAGTCAGACGGTCTGAAATCCTGTAACCCACAGACACACCGGTAGAATATGCCGGCCTCGATTTTTCACTGTTAATCAGCTCAGCCAGCCGGGTGTCCTGACCCGAATGTGAAAAACCCATGGCCGGTGAAAGTGAAGCACCTATGATAAATCGTTGTGCAGCTTTCGCGGATGACGGTTCTGTAAGAGATGTCTTCAGACTTTCATTTGCACCTGTAAAGCGACCGGCTGTAATCACAGTTATCTCGTCAGGGAACAGTTGTACCGGTTCACCTGTTTCTTCTCTCGGAGGCTCAATATCTGATGATGCGAGGAGTGCGGCCGGTTCATCTGCCTTTATTGTAACCGGGGCTTGTCCTGCCGGTTCACTTGAAGAAACCGTGGGAACAAAGTTTACCACTCTTGCTTCACCGGGCCTGGTGACCGGATCAGCTCCCGCAATATCAAGACTGACATCCCTGCCTGTGTTACCCGGGGCTGCAACTTCTGCAAGCATTACCGGAGTGCTGTTATTGCGGACATACCATGTGGCAAGGAGTGTAAGGGACACCAGTGCGGCAACACCGGCTGCTATTCCTGAAATAATCCTGAGACGGGTATGCTTCACCGGCATCGGGGGGATGTTGTCCCACACGTCTGCAGGTGGCAGTACCTCAAGGTTTTTCAGGCCGTTGCGGAATACAATGTCAATATTTGGCTCCCTTTCAAACATTTACCATTCTTCTTGTGACACCCGTAAGTATCATCACTTTCTTCTGAAGTATCTCCCTTGCCCTGGAGAGATTTGATTTGCTGGTACCTTCCGAAATACCAAGCATATCACCAATCTCCCTGTGAGAATATCCTTCTATTGCGTAGAGGTTGAAGACCATCCTGTACTTTGGTGGCAGCTCCATGATCATGTTAAGCAGATCATAGGCTT
>JAKAXP010000002.1 GCA_021816545.1 Bacteroidota bacterium | reverse complement strand
ATGGAGAGCTTGCCGGTAATGATTGTGCCGTTAATCTTCGATGAGGCCTTAAGGTTGAGCAGCTGTGAAACTGTTATTTTACCTTCTATCAGGCCTGATACCTCGGAGTTTTTGCATTCAACCTCTCCCTTGATTCTGCCGGTGGGTCCGATGACCACTTTCCCCTTTGTAATCAGGTTGCCGTTCAGAACGCCGTCAATCCTGATGTCTCCGGTTGACTTAACATCACCTGTGATTTCAGTACCCTGACTTATAAGGTTTACTGCTGTTCCGCTGTCTGTCTCATTCAATTTTGCCATAGTATTTCTGGTTTGTTCCCGTTTTCCCTGAATTTATTTAACACGCAAATATAAATAGTTATTGTACCGGAACAGGAAAAAATAAGGGCGGAATTACCGCCCTCACGATATGGTCACTATGCTTTTACAGGATCATAGGCCCATTTGAGCCATATGCTTCCCCAGGTGAATCCTCCGCCGAAGGCTGCAAGGATCAGGTTATCACCCTTATTAAGTTTTTTCTCAAACTCCCACAGGACTAGCGGTATCGTTGCAGCGGTCGTATTCCCGTAATTCTGGATGTTTATCATTACCTTCTCAGGCTGGATGCCCATCCTGCGGCCGGTGGCATCAATGATCCTGAGGTTGGCCTGGTGGGGTACGAGCCAGGCAACATCATCCGGGCCGAGGTGGTTCTTCTCCATGATTTCGGCAGCAATGTCAGCCATGTTTGAGACTGCAAACTTGAATACTGACTGACCCTCCTGGTAAACGAAGTGTTCGCGTCCGCCCACTGTATCATGTGATGCCGGGCGCATCGAGCCTCCGGCCTTCATGTGCAGGTATTTCCTACCTGATCCGTCAGACCGGAAGATATGATCCATAATTCCGTATTCCTCGTAAGTGGGTTCAAGAAGCACAGCCCCGGCGGCGTCGCCGAAAAGGGTACAGGTGGTACGGTCAGTGTAGTCGGTAATTGATGACATCTTGTCAGCGCCTACAACAATAACCTTTTTGTATCTTCCTGATTCAACGTATGATGCGGCGGTCTGAAGTGCGAAGAGGAACCCCGAGCAGGCTGCATTGATGTCAAAGCTGAATGCGTTCTTTATCCCCACCTTGTCAGAGATGACATTGGCCGTAGCCGGGAACATCATGTCGGGGGTGACTGTGGCGCATATGAGGAGATCGACATCCTCAGGCCTGGTCCCGGTCTTTTCAAGAAGGCCTCTTACCGCGGGTTCGCCGAGGTCTGAGGTGGCTTTACCCTCGCCCTTGAGAATTCTTCTTTCCTTAATCCCGACACGCTGCATGATCCACTCGTCACTGGTATCAACCATCAGCGAGAGTTCCTGGTTTGTGAGCCGGTATTCCGGTGTCCAGGCGTTAATGCCTGTTATTGCTGCCCTTAATTTCGTCATGCTCCGAATGCTTCCCTGATCTTTCCTGCAAGATCGGCGTGCACCACATCGCGTGTAGTGAGGATCATATTCATAATGGCCTTACGGTTTGAAATGCCGTGTCCCACCACGACGTTTTCATTGATACCGACCACCGGAGTGCCCCCTACTACCTCGAAGTTGAGCCTGTCAAAGAAGCTGTCGCTTATGCCTCTTGATCTTGCAACCACATAAAATTTTTCGGCCATTTTAAGAACCACGTTTCCCACGAAGCCGTCACAGACTATTACATCTGTCATATCGTCGGTAAAGAGGTGATGGCCTTCAATATTTCCCCTGAAATTAACATCATTGCTTTCATTCAGGAGTTCATATGCAGCTTTCACTGCCGATGATCCCTTTGACTCCTCCGTCCCGATATTGAGAAGCCCCACCGTGGGGTTCAGAATTCCGAGCACATGTTTTGCATATACGGTTCCGAGGAGGCCGTACTGGAGCAGTACGTCGGGTTTGCTGTCGGGGTTGATTCCCACGTCAAGTATTATGGAAGATTTGCCGTTCAGATTTGGTATCAGTGCTGCAAGTGCCGGTCTGTACACCCCCGGGATGACATTCACGGTATAGCTTGCCCCAACCATCATTGCGCCGGTGTTTCCTGCGCTTGCAAATCCGTCGATAAGACCGTTCTTGAGCATTCCGAATCCCACTGCAATGGATGAATCCCTTTTCTGGGAAAAAGCCTTTGCAGGGTGATCTGACATCTCGATTACCTGTGTTGTTGGGACGATATCAAACAGTGAAGGCCCGGCATTCAGTGATGCGAGCTTTCCCCTTATCAGTGCATTGTCACCGATAAGGACGATACGGTCTCCGGCAGGAAGCTGTGCGAGAGCATCGACAGCCCCCTCAACAACAGCATCGGGAGCATAATCGCCCCCCATAGCATCAAGACCAATTTTCATCGTTCACTTTGATTAGAACGGAAGGCCGGTCAGGCTGTTGTCTTCTTTTCTATGGCAAGTTTGCCTCTGTAATAACCGCACTCAGGGCAGACCCTGTGGTAGAGATGTGCTGATCCGCAGTTCGGGCATGCAGCTGTTGTGGGAGCCACAGCCTTGTAGTGTGTTCTCCTTTTGTCTCTCCTGGTACTGGAGTGTCTGTGTTTTGGATTTGGCATCGCAGTAATGAATTGAGTTAATTATTCCTTGTCAGTTTTTTAAGATCATCCCAGCGCGGATCGGGTTTTTCCTCACCGTGTACAAGGAGATCATTCAGTTTCCTGATCATGTCCGGATCGCAGGTACTGTTGCCATCCGCATCATCAGGATGAGTGCGCTTTATCGGTAACGCCAGGTGGATGTATTCATAGAAAAACTGACTCAGGTCTATTTCATGTTCATCCAGCGGCATTGTAATCATATCCGGATCAGCCTCATCCCAGTTCTGCCCCTGCCTTATAAAAAGCCTGTTGGCAGACGAGAGCGGCATGTAAAACGCTTCAAGGCACCTGTCACATATCACTTCGGCTTTACCGTTAATGACTATGTCAAGCTCAATATGAGTCGAGCATTTCTGAAGCACCACCACCGCACGAAACTCCCCCCTCCTGATCTCAGACACTTCAAAGGATTCAAAGAAGTCGTTACCTATCATGAATTCATAGGTATACCTGGCCTCCTTCAATCCCGCCAGCGGTATGGAATACAATCCGGGCATCTCCCTTTTTTTCGGTCTGCAAAATTATAAAACCTGCGACAATAAAAAAAATTATGAACAAAAAAGTAACACCACCCGTTTTCTTCGCTGTTCACCGATGTATATCCGCCCCCCGCCGATAATGAGTGGTACAGGTTGACCCGGCATTAATATTTTTGTCACGTAAAACAACTGAATCGCCATGAGAGACAAAGACCAAAATCCATTTGCAGGCATTGCAAAGTTCCTGATAGCACTGGGACTGGTGATGATCGTCGCAAAGCTTGATCTCCTGAAATTGGGAGAAATTCCTGATTATTTTACCTGGCAGATGCTGCTCATATTCTTCGGTATCTGGTCTCTGATAAACCTCGAGCTTGTCTCGGCGGTGCTGCTGTTTGCCGCCGGATTCTGGTTCCTCATGCCGGATATGACGGTGCAGCTCTCTGAAACATATACAAATATTTACTGGCCGGCCGTACTTGTTCTGACCGGACTGGCATTCATGATAAGACCACTCTTCAAAAAACATAAATGGTAATAAACACCCAAAACAGAAATAAAATGGAAAACGAATTTAAAAGACCGGCCCGGCGCCATGATACCTCTAACAGGTTGATCATAGGTGTGCTGCTTATCATCGCAGGATTTATCCTTATTGTACAGAAGTCAACCATACTTCCTGAACCGCTTGACCATTTCATTGATGACATCATATTCAGCTGGCAGATGCTGCTCATTGTAATCGGCGTCATCACCCTTGCCGGGTCAGACAACAAGACACCCGGGATTGTAATGATCGCAGTAGGCGGTTTCTTCCTGATTCCCGAAATGTTCACCGACTTCTTCAGGTCATTCAACTTCTTCTGGCCTGCAGTATTCATAGTTGTGGGTGTAGTGCTCCTGATGAATTCCAAGCGGCTGGTGAAAAAACTCGACTACTCAAATGTAAACAAGGCGGACTATATAGATTACGTCAACATATTCAGCGGTGCGGAGAGGCAACTTATCACTGACAACTTCCAGGGCGGAAAGGTTACCTCAATCTTCGGCGGCGGAGAAGTTGACCTGACCCGCTCCTCCCTTGCCCCGGGCGACAATGTTATTGAAATTACCTGTATCTTTGGAGGAACAACAATCATCGTCCCTGAAAGCTGGAACGTGGTGATTGAAGTTACACCCATCCTCGGGGGATTTTCTGACAGCAGGAAGATGAGGGGTGACGTAATCAGGGACAATACAAGGTCGCTTACCATCAGGGGTACCGTAATATTCGGAGGTGGAGAGATCAAGAGTTACAAATAACATATGAAGCATCCGTTACTGGTAAACAGAACGAGGCTACTTGTGTGGTGGCTGGCCTGGCTGGGATTAGCAACAGGCCAGTCACTTCTTATTCATTTTGGGTACGGAAGCCGGACCGAGGTTGCAATCACTGACGGCCTGGTTTCAATGGTTATTTTCGGGCTTCTTGGGCTGGCAATCTGGTTTCCCATAAGATATCTGCTGAGAGATGACAACCAGGTCTACACTTCAATTATCAATGCTCTGCTGACCGGCACCTTCACACTGGCAGTATGGCTGCTTGGCTCGAAAGCGCTGGTAAGGGCACTGGTTGCCGAGAAGATCGATTACGACATCTTCTGGCACTCAGTCCTGGCTTTCAGGGCAACCGCCGGCACGCTGATATACTTCATGATAATCCTGGTCTATTACCTCTTCCTCAGCGCCTCAAGGCTGGCGGAAAAAGCAGCACGGCAGGCTCTGCTCGAGACCCAGGTAAGGGAGGGTGAGCTTAAAATGCTGAGGGCACAGATAAACCCGCACTTCCTCTTCAACAGCCTCAACTCGGTAAGTTCACTCACAGTGACTGATCCGCTGAAGGCAAGAGAGATGATTGTAAAGCTCTCTGATTTCATGCGCTATTCCTTATCATCGAGGAACGAGCAGCCGGTTACTCTGGGGAATGAGATGGAAAGCCTCAGGCTCTACCTGCAGATTGAAAAGGTGAGGTTCGGGAACAGGCTCACCATAGAAGAAGATATAAGCCCTGAATGCCTGCAGGCGCTGATGCCGGGAATGCTGTTGCAGCCACTATATGAAAATGCAGTCAAACACGGGGTTTATGAATCAACCGAGGAGGTGACAATCAGGACAGTTGCAAGAAATGAGGATGATAAAGTTGTCATAACGGTTAAAAACAATGTTGACACTGATTCGGTGGTTACCAGGAAGGGGGCGGGCATCGGACTGAAGAATGTCAGCAGCAGGCTGGAACTGTTTTTCGGTGACGAAGCAGATCTCAGTGTAAACCGCAGTGAAGAAAGCTTCACCGTGACTGTGAGGTTCCCGTTTCGCAAATCATGAGTAAAAGCATCATAAAAGAATGAAAAAAATCAGGGCACTGATCATTGAAGACGAAGCCCCGGCAAGGGAACTGATCAGGTTCATGCTGGCCGACCATCCTGAAATCGAGATCGCAGGTGAATGCGGAGACGGATTCTGCGGGGCCAGGGAGATAAAGGAAAAAAGACCTGACCTTATCTTCCTTGACATCCAGATGCCGAAACTGACCGGATTCGAATTGCTGGAGGTGATCGATGAGAAACCGGAGGTGATATTTACCACCGCATTTGACCAGTATGCAATAAGGGCGTTTGAGCTTAACGCCGTAGACTATCTTCTTAAACCCTTTTCCAAGGAAAGATTTGACGATGCACTTGCAAAGGCAGTGAACCGGCTGCAAAAAGAGACTCCGGCCGATGAAAAGATTGAAAAACTTGTAACCACTGTTTCCGAGGCTGAAGGCTTCCTTACCAGGATTGTGTTCAGGAAGGGGGCAGGCATCAAGATCATCCCCCTCAACAATGTATTCTATCTTGCCGCCGAGGATGATTACGTCATGATATATTACAGCGAGGGGAAGGCTCTGAAGCCCAAGACAATGAAGTACTACGAGGAGCATCTCCCTCCCGGCCTCTTCATGAGGGTTCACAGGTCATACATCGTCAACGTGGAGCAGATCACCCGCCTGGAGCCCTACAGCAAGGACAACTATGTGGCAGTACTCAAATCAGGCGAGAAAATCCCGGTAAGCCGGGCCGGTTACAAAATGCTAAGGGAAAAGCTGTCCTTCTAATCGTGGTCCTTCAACCTGTTGCAGTGTGGCGCCCTGAAGAGCGTCAGACCGTTGTGACGGAATCTTTTGAATATGAACCGGGGAACAGGATCATATCCGTGCGTTCCGCCGGGCCTGCATCGTAAAATCCTTCCCGTTGACATTATGATTCCCCTGAACGGTCCGTGGATTGTAAGGGCATCAATCGCATACTGTGAGCAGGTGGGCACATGGCGGCACGAGGGAGGAGTCCATGGTGATATGACTCCGCGGTAAAACCACACCGGAAGGAGAAGTAAAAAAGATAATATCTTTGCGGCACCCTTCAGCATAGGATCCAAAGATAAGCTGATTCGTCATGACAAAATGACCTCTTTTCAAAACTTATAACTGATGGCAGGTGTTTTGTTGAAGGAAGAAGAAACTAAAAGTACTTTTGGAGGATGGAAACAATGTTTTTGAATAACGGAGCATACTGGATAATATTCATAGTATTCATGATACTGAGCTGGGTTGTAAGCGCCAGGCTCAAGTCGAAATTCAGGACCTATTCGAAGGTCCCCATTGCATCGGGCCTTACGGGTCGTGATGTTGCGGAGAAGATGCTTCGCGAAAGCGGTGTGACAGATGTTACCGTTCACAGCGTTGCAGGCGAACTTACCGACCATTACAACCCTCTTAAAAAGACAATCAACCTCAGCCGCGAGGTTTATTCAGGAACGAGCGTGGCAGCAGCCGCCGTGGCAGCCCATGAGACCGGGCATGCCCTGCAACACGCCCAGTCATACGCATGGCTTGGAATGAGATCAAAACTTGCGCCTGTTGTAAGCTTCGCCTCGAACTGGATACAGTGGGTACTCATTGCAGGACTGGTCCTTCTCAACTCAAGGCCGGAGATACTTCTGATTGGTATAGTGCTGTTTGCAATCACCACGCTCTTCAGCATCATCACACTGCCGGTTGAGATAAACGCATCAAAAAGGGCGCTTGCGTGGCTGGCAAATGCCGGTATTACCTACTCCGGGACTCATGAAAAGGCAGAGGATGCACTTAAATGGGCTGCATACACCTACGTCATTGCTGCACTGGGGTCGCTGGCAACTCTCGTCTATTACATAATGATTTTCCTGGGAGCCCGGGACAGGTAGCGGATCTGAAGGCTTAACGGCCTTCCACATATAAGAACTTTGTCCGCTTGACAAGGTACCTGATCACAGCCCAGAATATAAGGGCTGCCACAAGCAGTGTTATATACATCGGCTCCAGGTAAAGCCGCCCTGTAACTGCAAGGTTGCGGAAAAGATCCAGGAGGGCAAACACCACGAACATGTTTGCAATGCTGTTGTACTCACGCTTGAGGACGTTCCTGAGTGAGAACGGCAGTTCTGCCTTGACGTAACGCCTGAAGGAGGGAATGACTGCCTTTACCCGGAATGCCCACGAATCATATGCCTCCCCGAACTTGCGGCGCAGGTACTGCTCTTCGGCAAAAATAATACGCTCATAATAGAGCCAGTATGCCAGGATGAATATTATGACCCACCAGACTGACCGGAGGAAAAGAACCGGTCCGAGCCACATGAGGAAGTTGCCCACATAAAGCGGGTGGCGGATCACCGAATAGATTCCCTTTGTGTTGAGCTCATCGGCAAGCTGGTCCATTACATTGCGTCCGGATGTGTTGCGGGGTACATACCCCACAGTATATGAACGGAGAAGTTCACCGGCAACCGAGACGAGGATGCAGGCAATTTCCCAGGTATAGTTGAAATAAATTACACTCCGGTTTGCGATGAACAGATATATGAAGGAGGGGATAAGAACTGTCACCGGCAGCCAGCTTCTTCTTCGGAATAACCAGTTGCCGGATTTCTCAAGTTCATGGACGAGTGACATACTTCGGGTTTTGCCCCGTAAAAGTATGAAAATTTCAGAAACTATATCTTATCCGCAGGAATGCCAGGTTGATCCGGGTTTCCTCTTCATCAAAGGTGCTGCGGAAATGCTGCCAGAGAACAGTGAAATCAATATTTTCCGCAAGCGATATGTCAACGGAAGGACCTGCATAAAAACCTTCGAGGTCCGGAAACCATATAGCGGAGACTGAAATATTAACAAGGGGAACAGGGGCGTATGCCACCTGCCCTGCGGCGCTGAATTCAGAAAAAGCGAGCTGCCGGGCTGTCAGCCCTCCGCCATACAGATCGGTGAAACCGTTAAGGTCAGTGGGATTGTTCGAATACATCACCTGTGCCAGGGCAGTAACCTTATCAGAAAAAGCCTTGTCGATTCCAAGGGTTGCCGTGAAGTTGCCCTTTTCACCCTGTGAACCGCCGAAAGGTGCAAACAGGGTTGCTTCTCCCCTTACCGAGACCGAACCGATGGCGCCTGACCAGCCTGTTCCTGCTGTAAAATAATCATCGTCAGTCACACCGGCAAGGAGTTGAAGGTCTGTGTTCAGATGGGAGAAGCGGCCAAGTACTGCAGCTGTGACACGGCCATGGGCATCAGCCTTGACTGCGGCCTCCATTGAAGATGCGGGGCCCGTTGAATAAGTCAGCCGTAATGCATCACTCCCGGGCCTTTCAACATAGTCGAAATCAAAGAAGGAGTAAGTATTGAAAATGTCATTGGGATTCCAGATCAGTGCCTGGCTCCAGTTGATCCGCTGACGGCCGGCACGCACCTGCAGCTTTCCTGCAGTGAAATCCACATAAGCCCTGTCAACCATCATGTTAAGGACATAAGAACTGCCATCAGAGATGTTCCATGACAGGTCTGCCAGGCCCGGATCGGCTGAAAGTCCGGTGACATATGCCGGGTCAAGGGTAACCATGTCTCCGGTGACAAACCGGTTCCTGACTTCAAGGGCAAAAGTGAAGCTGTTGCCGGCATAAGCCCTGAATTTCAGCCGGTTGTGCAGCATGCTTGTATTGGCCCATTCCTCCGACGGTTTCCCGAACATAGCCATATGAAGCCATGAGGCATAACCGCCTGCAGTGAGCCAGTCATTCTTGCCGGTACCGGCACCCGCAACAGTAACGGAATCCGAAGGGCCTGTCTCCTGAGGGTACACTGCAGCCGCGACTGCCACAAGAATAAAGGCTGTCAGAATCGCCCGCCTCATGCTGAATGGTTTGTCCTTACATCAGAAACTACCTTCCCGTCTTCGAGGGTAATGACCCTTCTTGCCCTTTTCATGACGCGCACGTCATGTGTTGAAAAGATAAAGGTCATCTCCTCCTCACGGTTCAGTTTCTCCATTATATCAAGGAGGGTCTCGGCTGATTTTGAATCCAGGTTGGCCGTTGGTTCATCGGCCAGGATGAATTCAGGTCTCGGTGCCAGGGCCCGGGCCACAGCTACCCTCTGTTGCTGTCCTCCGGAGAGCTGTGAAGGGCGGCTTTTATGCCTGTCAGAAAGACCTACAGCCTCCATAAGCTCATCAGTTCTTGCCATACGCTTTTCCTTCGGCCATTTCTGAAGGCTCATTATGAACCCCACATTCTCTGCTGCAGTAAGAACAGGTATCAGGTTGTACGACTGAAAGACGAAGCCCACATGCTCCATCCTGAAATCAATCAGCTCTGAGGGCTTCAGTTCCGAGAGCCTGTGCCCGGCAACAATGATCTCACCGGCAGTAGGCTGGTCAAGCCCGCCGATGAGGTTTAAAAGGGTGGTCTTGCCTGAACCTGACGGTCCGACAATTACAGCAAAATCGCCCTTCTCAAAACTCAGGGTCACTCCGTTGACAGCCCTGACTTCAACCTCTGTGTCATGGTAGGTTTTCTGTACCTCGTTGATCTCGACTACTTTCATTGTTATGATGTTTATTCGTTATTCACCTCTGAGTGCCTCCACCGGATTGAGTTGCAAAGCCTTGCGGGCGGGGTATACTGATGACAGTATCCCTGTGATTACAATAAGTACCGTAAGGATGATGAAGAAATCGGCACCGATTGTCGGGTAAAGGTGTGCTGAATACCCGAAAGCCTCCATCCCTTCCGAGTATTTGACCAGGTTAATTCCTGTATGATTGGTTATGGCAATTGCCACTCCGCTGACCGCCATCCCGGCAAAACCCCCCACCATCGAAAGGAAAATTGACTCAAGCATTATCATGCGGAAAATCCTTCTGCGGTTCATTCCCACTGCCGAGAGCATCCCCAGCTCGCGGGTACGTTCCAGGACTGCCATAAGCATTGTGTTGACTATCCCGAATGAGAGGGCCGCCAGTATGAGCACCATGAATATTGCATAGATCTGGTTTATATAATCAGCAATCATTGCAAGGTCAACCTGTATTTCCTTCCAGTTCATCACCTCCAGGTCCGGGAGCGCCTCTTTCAGGACCGGGGTAACCTTGTCAGTAAGATCATTATCCTCAAGCCTGGCAATGAACCGGTGATAAACACCCTCTTCCAGTCCGGCAAGCCTCCTGAGCTCGCCGTCAGGAACAAAGACTGACGTAGCCTCGAAAAGATCATTGTTTGTACGGTAAATTCCGCATATCCGGAATGCAGCACCGGTCTGGTTACCGTTAAAATCTAGGAAGGTGAGTATTATCCGGGACCCCTCACGGTATGACCAGGCTGCCTCGCGGATCCGGAGTCCGTACTTCTTAACCTCTCCCTGTGTCAGCAGGTCGGTATAGGCTTCCGTCAGCCGTTTCTCGGTAGTGAAACGCTGTCCTTCCAGCGGCTTCAGTTTATCAGCAACCTCTGCAGGAATACCCTTTTCCTCCAGGGCCTTGAATGATTCCGGGGTAAGTATATACCTGATGATCTGTAATTCCCGGGCCAGCTTCTCCCCGATAAAGGCACTGTTCAGCCTGGTATCGGTGCCGAAATAACTGCCGGTACCCGGAATAAGCTTTTCTGAGAGGGTGAACATCTGCTTTTCCTTTTCAATATCAATGCCGCTGATTTCCACCCCTGCACTGCCCGCTGGTGCGGAAGCAATTCCCCTTACTATTATACGGCCAGTGACATCCGTAACGCCGGGAGTGTTTCGAAGGGTTGCTACAACGGCAGCCGGATCAGGGATTATGTTGGTGATCTCACTGTTGCTCCGGAATTCCCTGTGGTTTACCTGTATATGAGAGAGTTCCTCGTTAACCGCCGAGTCAATCCTCTGCACTATTGAACTGTTAATAGCGGCAAGTGCAAATACACTGGCAAAGACACCCACTGTCACCGCAGCAATGACTGTAAGGCTCCTGGTCTTGTTTCTCCAGACGTTTTTCCAGGCTATTGAAGTTATCATGCTTATATGCGTTAGGCTCTGAGAGCGTTAATTACATTCAGTTTGAATATCTTCCTGACGCTGAAGGAGATGGCGACGGTAAGTATCAGAAGTACCACAACCACCTGCCACAGGTAATAGGTGTCAGGAAGCAGCATCGGCATGACAGGTTCAAACCCGTAGTCCTCATACATGCGGGCCATTTCGCCGGTAAAGCGAAGGGGCCTTGCATGACCCATGAAAACAACAGGGAGGGAAGCTATCACACCGGCGACAACACCAAGCAGGCCTATGAGGAGCATTTCGAGGCCAACGACACCTGCGAGTCGACCCCGGCGCATCCCGATCGAGATAAGCATTCCGAATTCCCTTCTTCGTTCCGCCATCATCATCAGAACCGTGCCGAAGACACCGAATGCGATGACCAGGTAGAGAATACCTATCATTATGGCCCCGCTCTTATTGTCAGCCTCCATCTGGTTGAGGAGCAGGGCATTCATCTCCTTCCAGTTGCGGACTGCAAGTTCATCGCCGGCAACTTCGCGAAGCCTCTCCTGGGTTGCTGCAAGCTCCTTTTCCTCACTGTTGCGTATGCCGATGATTGCCGATGTTGCCATTTCCGGGGCAGCATAGAGCCAGCGGGCATCATCAAGTGTTATGCAGACAAACCTGTTGTCTATCTCCGGGTTAGGCATGCTCACAACTCCCCTGACCACATACAGGCCTGCAGCGGAGGTGCCGTGATAACCCTGCCCCATGAGAACGATTGTGTCACCCGGAACTGCCCCAAGGTAATCTGACAGGCCATTGCCGATTATCGCATAACCGGTCTCACCTGAAGAGAGATAGCTGCCCGGGTAGGCTGTATGTCTGGTCAGTACCGGAAGCAGCGAGGCTGTATCCCTTTTCCCAACCCCGAGGATGGATGCCATATCCTTCGCTTCCGTGAATGCCTCACCGGCAAACAGTTCAAAGTTTTTTCCAAGCCGGCTGGGAAGATCTTCACCTTTAAGGGCTTCCAGGGCCTCCGGTGTCAGCTTGTAACGCACTATCCTGTTCCGTATGTTCAGAGCCTTACTTTCGCTTTCCGGTTCTACCCCCAGTACCATAACACCCTGTGTGCGGCTTCCGGCTGCAGCCAGTGCAAACGACTCTATCCGGGGCACAACGGCTTCAACATTGGGGTCCTTCTCAAGACGGCTTACAAGGACGGAGTCTACCGTGAAACCATTGTCAAGGTTAGGTTCATCAAGGTATGAGGGGTTCTGCAGCTGCAGGTAACCGGAGTACGACTGGATGACGTCACTGTACATCTTTTCGTAGGTCCCGAGCTGGAATGATCTCATAACCAGCGCAAAAAACACTGCAAAAAAGACTGAAGCGGCAGTGATCAGTGTTCTCTTCCTGTTTCGCCACAGGTTCCTCCAGGCGAGCTGATTTACTTTCATGACAGTAAGCCTTTGTTTTTCAATATTTTACCTGACAGATTTCATATTCTGCTGTGAAAAGAAACTCCCCTCAACGGTGATGTTGAACTTTATTTCGGTGATTTTCAATACTGTCTTATGACCCTCCTGCTCTGCCGGTACCAGTTCAATAGTGGTCGGGATCAGCCTCCCGTCCATGGTTCTCAGGTCCATTCCACGTTCTGTCCTTACGAGGTAACCGTCCTCATCATAGAGCTCAGCCCTGAGTACTATGAAGTCCTTTTTGTCGACCCACCATACCTGGTGGCTCCACAGAACTCCTGCATCCTCTTTTGCTGTAAGTCTTATCCTGTAACAGAGCCGGCCGTCAACCTCCTCCTCTGCCTCAAGGGAATGATCATAATCACTGACAACCGATGACTCCCTCAGTATGTCATCATTGGTGTAGTCAGAACCCATCCACCCCTGCGACATCATTGAGGGAGGCAGTTTGATCAGCCTGTTTATTGAAGGATTCCAGTTCCACATCTCGGTTCCGCGCTTGAGGAAAGTCTGTCCCTTTTCCCTGGCGGGAGCCGTGATGAGGGTAAGGGCATAATCATCGCCGAGCGACCATGATTTGAACTCTACGGTTCGCTGCCATGACGGCCTCACGATTGTCATGCTCATCACGCTGTAACCCGATTTTTCCCCGTTGAATTTTTCGTCTGCCTTCTTGACTATATCCCTGGCGGAGAGTTGCTGCGCCGATACATTTGCAGGGACCATTGCCGCAATCAGAAGGGCGGGAGCGATAATCTGTTTCAGGTAAGTTTTCATCTGTATTTCTTAATTAATGCGTCGACTGTCTTATTGAAGTATTCATCGGGGTATTGCTCAGGGGCAAAAATATATGTAAGTGCAAAACCCTTCAGTGTGTTTGAAAACATGATCATTTCAGTAATAGGGTCATAGTCAGCATCTTCTTTTTCGCCCTTGCGGATGAAGTAATCGGTCATCAGCCTCATCATGTCTGCAGAGAAATCCTTCAGAGGCATATCACCCACCATGTACGATGATGATTGGTCACTGAGCAGGTTTTCATAAACACCCCTCTGCATCATAACCCTGTAGATCAGTCTCCAGAATTGCCTGTTTTCCCTGAACATATCAAAAACCTTCCGGATAAAGAGTTCAAACTCCTGTTCGGTAAGGTGGCTGTCACGGTCAGGGTTGAAGCCTGTATAAATCTGGCTGAGGGAACGGTTGATGATAGCTGCCAGGAGCTCTTCCTTGCTCCTGAAATAGTTATACATGAGCCCCTTGGAGATGCCGGCGTGTTTCGCTATATGGTTTATTGTTGTAGCGTGAAATCCGTGGTCTGAAAAGTGTTCCAGGGCCACATTCATGATGAGGGCTTTTTTTTCTTCCCTTATCCCCTCAAACTGATCCGGAGTTCTTGGTGACATCTTATTCTTTTTTTGAATGACCGGTTAACCAATAAATCCCCCTTTAAAAAACCGTTTTTTTGATTGAACGGTCGGTCAAAGTTAAAACAGGATTTTATGATTTGCAAATATTTCTCTCAGAAAATAACACGTAGTGATTGAGGCACTGCCTGTCAGGTAAAACACAAAAGACAGAAGGCAATAGGCAGTAGGCAAGAGTCAGGAGGGTAATGTGGGAGGCATTCAGAATGCATGATAACATTGCCGGATGTACCACAGAGAGGTTAAAACAATGTAGGACTGGGATATCTGATTCCTTCTCCGCCCGGCAAAAAAGAATCCGGGAGAGAACTCCCTCCCGGATATTGTTGTTACAGACAGATCAGATCACTTTGAAGTGTCAGTGCCCTCCTTCAGAGCAAAACTGATAGGTACTGAGTAATAGACATCAACGGTTCTGCCTCCCTGTTTTCCTGGAATCCAGTCCGGCACGGTGTTCATCACCCTGATGGCTTCCTGATCCAGAAGCGGATGTACACCCCTGACAATTGTTACATCTGCCACTTTCCCTTCTGCGGTGATCACAAAACGGAGTATAACCTTTCCCTGGATACCCTGAGTCTTCGCTTCGGGAGGATATTTCAGGTTTTCGTAAAGATGATTAAATAAGGCCTGGTCTCCTCCGGGGAATTTAGGCATCTCCTCCACCACAACAAATGTTTCTGCTACTTTCACTTTGTCTGGCAGTGTAAACCTTGCCACGACCTCTGAAGTGAAAGGTTCGTTCATCTCCGGGTTTAGTGGCGGCGTCCACCGCGGCGAGGTGCGGATGACTTCGGCAAGCGCATTACCTAGGATGGAATTGGTCCCTGTCGTCGGTTTTATGTCTGTGACATTGCCATCATTATCAACCGTATAGCTTACGCGAGCCCATCCTGAAACGCCAAGGCGTACTGCTTCCCCGGGGTAGACAGTGCGGCTTATCACCCATTCGTTGAAAGCCAGGTATGAATTCCCTTCAAAAGTCGGGAAATCATTTTCAGATTTTCTCCTAAGCGGGACCTTCATTCCCAGTTCCTTTGCCTTCTTCACGGACCAGTATTCGACTGCGCCTGACGCAGCCCTGTCTCCGTATTTTTTTACTGCTTCTTCAGGCTTCAAGGAATTGAATGCTCCCAGATCATCCCTCATTCTTTGCATCACAGCACCCTCGGTTTCATCGGTAACCACGCCGTCAACGACTACAACAGGACGCTTTCTAGCAGGATCAGGCTGTATTGTTGCAGGGTCAACATAATCAGGATCGGGAATCATTTTTACTGACATCTCTTTGTCATACTGAGGCTTAATGGGCAGGTATTTATAACCCTTATGGGTAAACAGCAGGATTACATTTTCAGGTATGCTCCTGAATTCAAATCTGCCGTCAGGGCCTGTGATTGTCATCAATGTTGTCCCTGACACGTTCACGCTTACACCGGGGAATGGTGTTTCGTCCTCCCTGTAAACAACGCCCCTGACCGGAACCTGTGTAACTGCCTCCGCCTGCATGATCGTCAGTTCAAATGGTGTGACGGGGTCTGGGGACACATACTTCGGAGATGCGAATGCATAGAGTATAGCTGCTGCTACAGGCAGTACAAAAAGCAGTTTAAGCTTCCTGTATGGGGAATAATTTTTCTTTTTCATCATTTCAAACCTGTTTGTGTTAAACGAAAAGTTGAACGAATTGGACAGAGTGATCAGCCTGGCACTGAATACCTGGTTGAGAAGGGCTGCCCTGTATCCTGCCGGGTCGGACGTGCGCTGCAGCGCCTCCTCATCGGCAAGATGTTCATGATTCTGCCTGACCAGCGCCGAACAGATCCACGCAAATGGATTCATCCATTGTATCAGGCTCATTATCTCAATAAGCAGGAGATCAAACCAGTGTTTCTGCCTCAGGTGCACCATCTCATGGTTCAGTATCTCCCGGACCTCCCGCCCGCTCAGTGAAGGATTGATAAAGACATAATTGAAAAATGAGAAGGCGGAGGTATATTTTTCAGTTCTTACAAGCAATGCATCGCCTTCTCTGTTTATCTGCCCGTGTCTGACCGTGCGGTAAACCGAGAAAAGGTACTGCAGCGTTCGTCCCAGCAGGAAGAGTATTCCTGCGGCATAGAATATCATGAACCACTTCAGCGGATCTGACTTTTCAACTATCTCCGCCACTGCTTCCGTTGATGAAGGTTGAATTGTGTTCATCCCCTGAGTTTCCTGCACCAGCGGGGCGGGAAGCTCAATCCTGTAATGCAACGTTACCAGCGGAAGGAGAAGAGAGAGAACCAATCCTGACAGAAGGTAGATTCGCTTGAGCATGAAGAACCTCTCCTTCCTGAGAAAGAGGAGGTACAGAAGTGTAAAACCAGTCAGCCATGCAGCGGACTTCAGAAGGTAAAATGCAGCCTGTTCCATATTTTATTCCTTTTGGTCTTCGTCAAGATCTTCCCGCGCCTCCTCAAGTATCCGGTCAAGGTCCTTCACTGAAAGGT
The DNA here is from genome assembly GCA_021816545.1 of Bacteroidota bacterium. Lineage (GTDB taxonomy): Bacteria > Bacteroidota > Bacteroidia > Bacteroidales > VadinHA17 > SR-FBR-E99. Next base: position 17,600 of record JAKAXP010000002.1, on the reverse strand, counting down.
TCTTCTCCCTTGCAAAGAATGAGGTCATTGCCGGGAATGAATTGTTGAAATACCCCTCGAGAAGTCCGAAAAGCTGATGCTTTGAGTACTCCCGCTTTGAAACCAGCGGATAGTAGAGAAAAACATTCGCATAAGCCCGGTGATCCACATAACCCTTCTTTTCCAGCACCTTAAGTACAGTGGAGATAGTGTTTCGCGCAGGCTTCGGTTCGTCAAATTTCTCCCTGATGTCCTTAACCACGCCCTCTTGCAAATTCCATAAAATTTGCATTATCTGTTCTTCAGCCTTCGTCAGTTGCATAATTGGTTCAATTAAATATCACAACCATGCCCGTTGCCGGACACTTAATTTCAATCAATCCTTCATCGCAAATATACGACTATTTTTATAGACGCACAATATTTTTTGTGTTTTTTCGTCTAATCTTATAGTCTAATATGTAATGAATTAATTTATAATGATTTAAGTGGGTATAATCAAATTCAATCAGGAAAATTAATCTGACCTGTTAATTGTGATTATAACAGAATCATCAGAGCAGGAAGTCTTCAAAATTGTCCGGAGTGATAACAGTTCCGGCAGACCCCGGATATGAGTCAGTAAAAGCAACAGGCATCTTAAATATCCTGCCGGACTTCCATTTGAATTCATAAGCCCGGAGCTGGCCGTCTCTTTCCTCTAAATAATCTATCTCCTGCTGATCATGCGTTCGCCAGAAGTACCTGTTTGCCCAGATTCCTGAGTAATGAATATGTTTCTGGCGTTCAGAAACAAGAAAATTCTCCCAAAGAGCCCCGGTATCATTTCTCAGCTCGGGAGGGTTAAAGTTTGCTATCAGCGAATTACGGATGCCATTATCATAAAAATAAATCTTCCTGGCTCTTTTAAGCTCCTTGCGCAGGTTACGGCTGAAGGACCCAAGCCTGAATATTACAAACGTCTTTTCAAGCAGATTGATGTACTTCTCTACCGTTTGATTGTCCAGTCCGAGATTCATTCCGAGTTCATTATACGATACTTCATTACCTACCTGAAATGCAAGAAGTTGCAAAAGTCTGACAAGCTTTTCGGGTTTCCTTATATCATCAAGCATAAGAAGATCCTTGTACAGATAACTGTCTGACAATTGCTTCAGCAACTCCTTCTCCTGCCCGGGGGAATTCACAACCTCAGGATAATAACCATATACAAGCCTGTGAACAAGAAGCCTTTTCTCATTAAGAAATCCATGATGAGCCGCCATCTCTGCGAAACTTAACGGAAAAAGATTATATTCCCATTTTCTTCCCGTAAGCGGTTCATTGATTTCGTTTGCAAGGTCAAAGGAGGAGGACCTGGTCACCACAAGTTGCAATTCAGGAATCTGGTCAGTGATCAGCTTTAGTTTCAGGCCAATGTCTTTTATTCTTTGTGCTTCATCTATAATGACCATCCGGCTGCTGCCAAACAAAGCTTTAAATCTTGTTGAAGACGGCTCCTCAAAAAGAGCCCTTACATCAGGTTCATCTCCGTTAAGCCATAGCGAATCAACCTGGCCTGAAAACATCAGTTTCAGAAGAGTGGTTTTTCCGGTTTGTCTTGCACCTGAAATAATGATCGCTTTTCCATGGCCCAGTTTTTCTTCGATTTTTTTCTGAAGGAATCTGGTTATCATTTCGTTAAATTTTATGACTATATTCGCAAATATAACATCATTTTTGCGATTACGATCCATTATTTAATGTAAAAACATACATTGGACTTGATCGGACAGGTCGGAATTTTAATTGTATTCCCCTTTGTTTCAAAATATTTCAAGCAGCCTGACAAGCTTCTCCCGTTCTGTGCTGCCTGGGACTGACCTCAGAAGGTCATTGAGCCAGTTTCCGTACATGGGGTTGGGAAGCACAATGTATTTTGTGCCGAAGAGCTTCCTGTCTGCATCCACGGCTCCGAAGCCGTAATCGGCTCCGCGATTTTCATATATACTCCCCAGGTCGGCAAGATTATCACCTACAAGCAGGATGATTTCATAATTCTTTTCTATCATAGCCCGCCTTTCCACCTTTGAGGAAGTGGTCTCCTTAAGCAGGAGATGGGTGCTGTCAGCGTTCACAAATCCCCATTCCGTCATGTTTTTTATGGTCGGTACCATTTCCTGTATTGTTCTGTTTGAGACATAGAAAACCTCAACTCCCAGTGAATCAGCATACCTTGTAAATTCTACTGCTCCCGGTAACGGTTTTGCGCGGGCAAGCACCACCCACCGGAACCAGTCATCATTGTTGAAAGCCTTCTTTTCAACCACCTGCCATCCCTGGAAAGGAGAGTTATCAAGCAGCGTCTCATCAATGTCAAGCACCACCGCAGGATGTTTTTTATACCCTGCCCGAACAGTGTCTGCCAGGGCCGGAGATTCTGATGCAGGCCTTTTGCGGACTGACGTCTCAAGGTTCTCCGCCAGTGCTGTTTCCGCATTCCGGAAGCACTGGTAGTAAAGGGCACGCATCTCGGCCGATTTCTGGTACCATAGCGTGGCAAGGATCAGGTGGTCCTGGTCATCCTGCGATTCAGGGACAGGTAGGTTTGTTGCAGACGGAGCGGTACGGCCCACATCTGGCGGAACCAGCTGGTTACTGATTGCCCGGGCGGAACGGCCCTCCGCCGGACCAGATGGGTGCTTCACAGTGGCACAGGAAGCCAGCATTATGATTACTGTAACAATAATGAGCTTTTTCATCCGTTTTTATTCTGTTGAAAATAAACCAATTGTCGCAAGCGGCCTGATTTTGTTTGTTAGTGCCTAATTAACAAATAATTGGCTGATGCGACTATAATGTTTGAAAGATATTTAACTTTAACGGAACTATACAAAAAAGCAACCTGCAATGTCAACCTTAAAGCTGATGCTGGGGATGATCCCCTCAACCTCCAAAATTGAACAGGAAGAGAAGGCTCTGATTGCCGAGTATGAAAAGATGATTGCCTTTGCCGGCTCGGAAGCCCTGGCAAAATACAACCGGCTTCATGAGAGAGTCAACTCTGCCGGGTTCAGGCAGAAGAAGAAGGAAATAGAATCCCTTACCTACAAAGGATCGGAGGAGCATGCAAGGGAGTCCGAGTTCATTGGGCTCAAAAAGGAAAAAGACATTGTATCATACTTTAAAACAGAAGGTAACGCTCTGCTGAAAAACTTTCGGTCGCTTGACGGATCGGCAAGGATAAAGGACATCGAAGACCTGCAACTGTTTGTACAGTCGCCTGAATTCAGGCAGAAGGAACGGATGAAACCTGTCACCTTCAAGGATACCGAAGAATACGGCAAATGGCTGGAATTCAAAAAGCTGAAGGGCGACAAGGAGGTAAAGAAAAACCTCAATCCTGAAAAGGTGAAGAGGTTCTCGGAGCTTCAGTCACTGGTTACTTCATCAGCTTTCCTCCTGAAGAAGAATATGAAGCCTGTCACTTTCAAAGACACCCCGGAATACCAGAAGCTCCAGGAACTCAGGACCAAAAAGGGGGCATCTGATGTTGTGAGCTACTACAAGTTCCGTGGTTCAAAGGAATATCATAACTGGGTGCAGGTTAATGACTCAGCCCGGCTGAAAAGGTTCTTTGAACTTCAGGAATACCTGAAAACCAAGGAATTCAACGAAAGGAAGGAATACCTGCTTGACAAGCGCCGGTTTGAGAAGAGCGAGATGTTCAAAGAGATGAAGGAGTACGAAGTCCTGAAGAACTCCGCCGACATCAAGTGGTATTTCAGTGTAAAGGATTCGAACAAGTTCGACGTACTGAAAAACAGGGAGCTCACCTTCAGCGATGAATTCGAAGGGACGGCGCCTGACGGCAGCAAGTGGCTCAACAGGTACTACTGGGGAGACAAACTCCTTCATGACAGTTACAGTATAGCAACAGATCTGCAGTGTTACACACCATCTGAAAACTTCGAGGTGCGTCACAGCGTAATTCGCATAATCACAAAACCGCAGAAAATAAACGGCAAGGTATGGGATCCGGCAAAGGGCTTTTACACAAAGGATTTCAGCTTCACCTCAGGTATAATCAACACAGGTGCTTCATTCAGGCAGAAGTACGGCACTTTCACGGCCAAGATCAAACTGACCGATCCGAATGTCCGGAACGCGTTCTGGCTGATCGGTGACCGCATAACACCTCATGTCAATGTATGCAGGTCGGGACACGGAAAAGTGTGGTTTGACCTTTTCACCGCACCGGGAGGTCACTTTAAAAAGAGCCTCGGATCAAAATACCTGTCTGACTTTTACATCTATACCCTAGAGTGGACCCCGGACGCATTGGTCTGGAAAATAAACGGCATCGAGGTAATGCGCCAGACGACTGGCGTTCCGCAGGAGCCGATGTATATCAACCTGGCGGGAGGTGTTGACAAACCCGTTGGCGGTATCTCCTCAATGGAGGTTGACTGGGTCAGGGTTTACCAATCCAAATAGCTGCATCACAGGCATATATCTGCATTAATATGACGTATCGACGGGTCTGAGATCCGTCGATACCTGCATTTGTGCGGGTATCCGGTTAAATTGGTGCATGACAGGTCTGAGACCTGTCGCTACTGATTTTTTATGCAGGTACCTGTAACATTCGGGGTTGTTCTGCCGTCTTTATGGTGTCAGTGCATTGACCTGAATGACCGTAAAAGAATACAATAACGCCGTAAGGGAGTTTGGTGACCATGTCTACCGGTTCATCCTGCGCAGTATAAGGGACAGCCACAGGGCTGACGACATAGTGCAGGATACATACGAGAAACTATGGCGATGTGTTACTGAAATTGAATACGGTGCCGTAAAATCCTGGCTTTTTACCTCAGCCTATAACAGGATGATAGATGTGATCAGGAAAGACTCCAGGATGGTAGGGGTTGAGTATTATGATGACAGCAACATGTACGCAGAAGACAACAACAACGACCTCAATGAAGTACTGCACCGTGCACTGGAGAAGCTTCCTGCCGTGCAGCGGTCAGTCATTCTGCTGCGTGACTATGAAGGGTACAACTATAAGGAGATTGGTGAAATAACAGGGCTTTCGGAGGCACAGGTCAAGACCTATATTTTCCGGGGCCGTGTGGCACTCAGGAATTACCTGGTAAAAACGTCAGTATGGCAATAACGGAAAATACTGAATTCCCGATACTGACTCCTCCTGAAGACAGGATGCCGTCGGGCAGCAGGCTTTTCCGCCGGCCGGAGGAGCTGACCGACGAGCAGTTTGACCTGCTGGCAGCTGCATGGTCAGAGGATGCCCTTTCCGGGGAGGCACTTGCAGAAATTGAATCTGTTCTTTCAGTCAGCACTGAAAGAAGGAATCGTGCAGAAAGCTTCCGGCAGATTCGTCTCACCCCGATGAACGAAAGCTGGACGGGGATGCATTCAAGTCTCAGGACCATCCCGTCATTTGCTGCATTCAGGCGTACCATAATTCCCGCAGTTCTGGCTGTTGCAGCGATGATCATACTTTTCGTTTACGGTCCGGCCGGCGCGAAACTGAAAAAAATCGACAGCGGGGTAACGTCAGGGGTTCCGGCCATGACAGTGGCAGAGATCCCGGCATCCTCTCCTGTGACAAGGGTAACCACGGTACCGGAAATTCGGACAGGGTCTGCCCTGAAATCACTTCCCGCAGCCGACATGCGGACTCCTGCAACGGAAGGCATGACAGAAATGGTACATGTTCAGCCCCTGGCGCTTGATCATGATATTGCTGCATCATTATCCGTGGCGCTGTCCGTAAACAATAGCCTGGCTGCAATCAGCCCGAAAACTATTCCGCAGCCTGCGGAAACGAATGATGCCGGTAACTGGATGCTCAGGAGCATATCCTACCTGGCCTCGGCTGTGACCGGAAAAGAAAAGAAGATTGACGGCTATGCAATAGCAAACGGTGCAATAACGGGTATCAACACAATCCTTGGATGGGATATGGAACTTGAGCATGTGAATAACAAAAAGGGAGATGCTGTGGCAGTGAGTTTCAGCTCATCCCTCCTTTCGTTCACGAAACCGCTGAACAAATCCACACCCTGAGTGTAACTTTCCGGCAGGGCTGTTCGTCCCAGCAATAAACAATAAACATTTTAATGCCATGAAAAGAATATTGATCTCAACAGCGCTGATCGTTTCCCTCATCCTTCCCGTAGCGGCACAGGAAAAGGAACAAAAGCTAAAGGAGCTGGAACAGCTTGAACAGAAGGCAGAACAGGTGACACCGCCTGATACGCTTGTTGCAACGGAAGAAGAATACGAAGTGGTCACCGGGGAGGTGGATGATGCTTCCCGCGTAAAAATCGGGGAGGTGGTTACCATTGAGGAGACAGGAGATGAAACTGTTATCAGGATTGGTAAAAGGGGGGTCAGGATAAACGAAGAGGGTGATGACACGGAAATCACCTTCGGGAAAGAGGATAATGACGAAGAATTTTCCGAAGAAAAACCCTCAAAGAGCTTTGAAGGCCATCTTGGAGGCCCGGAGTTCGGGTATAACAGTTATTCCACAGGCAAATGGCTGAAGAATGAAACGCCAATGGAAGGTTACCTTGACCTTAACACAGCCAAATCATCGAGTTTCAACATTGTACTGCCTCCCGTGAGCCTTGGTATTACACGTCACTTCGGCCTGGTCACCGCGCTGGGAATCAACTTCAACAATTACCGCTTTGATGGTAACAACACCATTATGGTTGACGGAGAAGGAGTTATCACACCTTCATATCCTGCTGAACCGATCATGTATGACAAGAGCAAGCTTGCAACTGTTTACGGCATTCTTCCGGTCATGCTTGAGGTTCAGATCCCCGTCTCTCACGGCAGTACAATCAACCTCGGTGCAGGTATGGTTGGTGCGGTCAAGCTGGGGTCACACACAAAGGTTGTCTACCATGATGACGGCAAGCAGAAAGACAAGAACCGCGACGACTTCAACCTGAATGTGCTGAGGTACGGTGTCACCGCGAGGGCAGGATACGAGATGGTACAGGTGTACGGTACATGCTACCTCTCCCCTATGTTCGAAAAGGGCAAGGGCCCCGAACTCTATCCATTCGAGATAGGCATAGCGCTGACTTTCAACGACTGACGGTCAAAGTACAAATTATCCCACAGAGGGGGCATTGTCAAAGGTGCCCCCTCATTTTTTATCCGGTACCCGCCCGAAGAGGTCCATTTTGACAGAGTACAAAATCGTATGATTTTGTGTAAGTTTGAAGCGTTGAAACAGAGGAATCCGCTCGGGCTGACCGGCCGCGCGGAACAGGTAAAAAACAAATGAAATGAGACTACTTCTTATCAGCAATTCAACAAATGCGGGGGAACCATACCTTGATTACCCCAAACACAACATCAGGGATTTCCTTGGCACGAAAAAAGTCAAGGCACTCTTTATCCCCTATGCGGCAGTCACATTCTCATATGACGAGTATGAGGAAAAAGTAAGAACCCGTTTCCAGGAGGTGGGGCATGATGTTGTCTCCATCCACAGGTTCAGTGATCCGGTTAAGGCTGTTACAGATGCCCCTGCGATAGTTGTTGGCGGAGGCAATACATGGATGCTGCTCAGGTGTCTCAGGGATAAAAAACTCATTGCCCCTGTCAGGAAGAAGGTTCTGGGTGGTACACCATACATAGGCTGGAGTGCAGGATCAAATGTAACCTGCCCCACAATCATGACAACCAATGACATGCCTGTGACAGCGCCTTCCTCATTCAGGGCCTTCGGGCTGATACCGTTCCAGATAAATCCCCATTACCTCGATGCAAATCCGGCGGGACATGCAGGTGAGACGCGCGAGCAGAGAATCCAGGAATTCATCGAAGTGAACAGGGAGGTTTATGTTGCCGGACTGCGCGAGGGTACAATGTTCCTCCTGGAGGGCAAAAAGCTGTCACTTATCGGTCCGCGCAATGCACGCATATTCAGGTACGGCAGTGATCCTTCAGAAGTGAAACCGGGAAGTGATCTCTCCTTCCTGCTGGAGAAAAGCAAGAAATAATCAACCGCGCGCCAGAAGGTGCCATGAGACTGGTTAGGAAAATAGCACTGATTGCCGGCGGAGTCCTGCTGCTCTCCATCCTGTTGCCCGGACTTTATGCCATCCTGAGGCAGGACCAGCTGACAGAAGCTCTCATCAGGAAGGTCAATGAAAGCGTTAACACGAAGATCTCATACGGTAATCTCCGGATCACAATCTTTGAATCATTCCCGAACATCACAGTCCGGTTCCGCGATCTCCTTGTGGAACCTTCTCCATTCTATGACAAATCACAGTTCGGGCAGGAAGACAATGATACACTACTGTTTGCATCATCCCTCTCGCTCACCGTTTCGATGCCTTCGCTGCTTACAGGCACTGTTGCGGTGAAGGCGATTACCGCACGAAACGGTGAGGTCAACCTGCTCACCGATAAAAGAGGGGATATAAGCTACGAGGTGTTTTCCGGAAAATCAGGTGACGGGAAAAACGTCCGGCTCAAGAACATAAGTGCAATCAACATCAGCGCCGTATATTACGACAGGAGCTCGGGAATGCGCATCTCGGGAAACGTAAGCCAGGCCACCCTGGGGGGAGAGATCTTCCGTACGGGCATCTACCTGAACACGGCATTGAAGGCAGTAGCAGACTCCGTCAGCCTCAACGGGACAACAGTAAGAAACATACCGGTGGATGCAAGTATTAAACTGCGCAAATCGGCCAGCTCCCTGACTGTGGCAAAAGGGTCACTCACTGTCGCCGACCTTCGGTTCGACATTACCGGAAATGTAAATTATTCAACATCAACCCTTAACCTCAGCATCGAAGGGAAAAAGATAAACATTGCTTCAGTGGTATCGCTCCTTCCTGAAAACTGGAAAACAGCAACCGGCAGCTTCTCCCCTTCCGGAACGGTTGACCTGAAATGCGGTATCACGGGGCCATACGGTGAAGCCGGGAAGCCTCACGTAGAACTGACATACGGTCTCTCCGGAGGCAGAATGAGCCATTCAGCCACGGGTTTCAAAGTCAATAACCTTGAGTTCAGCGGTGCTCTCTCAAACGGTGATCGCAACTCAGCCGAGACATTCCGCTTCACGGTAGATAATCTCAGTGCAAAATACGGCTCCGCCTCCGTCAATGGATCTTTCATGCTTAATAACCTTAAAAGGCCGCATGTAACCCTTATTCTCGACGGAGATCTTGATTTTGATGACCTGGAGAAGATTTTCCGTTCAGCATTCATCAGGGATCAGACAGGGTCACTCGCCGGGAGCATAAGGCTTTCGGGAATCATCCCTGACAGCATCCGACCATTGGCTGCTCTTCCTTTCCTGAAGCCGGAGATATCACTTTCATTCAGGGAGTTCGGTGCAACATTTTCTGACCGGGGAGTCAGATTGTCAGATGTGAACGGATCACTTGCAATCAAAAACGACCTGGTTGCCGACAGCCTTTCCCTGACGTTCATGGATCAGCATTTCAAGGTGAATGCGGTTTTGAAAAACTTCATTCCCTGGGCTTCGGGCGGAGGGGAAATCCTTGATGTCAGCGGTGATGTTCATACAGACAGGCTGGTCACCGCCACATTTGCACCAGGAAAAACAGACAAGCCTGAGGCTGAGGACAAACAGGCAAATCCCTTCCCGGCAGACGTAAACGGAAACGTGACTCTCAGGGCTGACAGTCTTATATTCAGGAACTTCAGAGCTGCCAACTTCAGCAGCAGATTAAGTTACAAACCTTACGTAATCACATTTAATGAGGCAAAGGCAGAAGGGCTTGAAGGAGTGCTGACAGGTGAGTTCATGCTGGGAAAGCAGAAGGAAGGGGGATTCATCACCCGGGCCAGTCTTGAGGTCAAAGATGTTGACATCAGAAAGGGATTCACCGCGTTCAATAACTTCGGGCAGGATTTCATAGTCAGCGATAACCTTCAGGGAAGACTTACAGGCAATGTCACAATGGTCTCTCCCCTTGACGGGAACTACAACTTTTTCCGCAAGGCAATAGTTGCAGAAGCACATCTTCTGATAAATGACGGTAAGCTGGTCAGCTTTGCCCCGGCAGAAAGCCTTTCATCATACCTTGATCTTGATGAGCTGAAGAACATCAGTTTCTCGAAAATGGAAAATGACGTTTTTATTAATAACGGAACTGTCTCTGTTCCGAAGATGCTTATCAACTCATCGGCCGTAAATTTCACGTTATACGGTACCCATGGTTTTGACGGGGACTATGAATACCACGTACGCCTTCTCCTGTCTGAAGTCCTCAGCCGGAAAGCCAGGGAGCGGAGCAGGGATTCAGGTTCCTTCGGCCAGGTAAAGGTTGACGGCACCGGGAAGGCCACTGTGCCGCTGAAGATAGTGTGTGTAAACGGCAAGACGAGTGTGGGTTATGACTTTGGCCAGGCACAGGACAATATAAAGAATGACATTGCCGTTGAGAAGCAGGCGCTGAAGGGAATACTCAACGAGGAGTATGGCTGGTATGAGACAGACACTACCCGGATCAGGCCTGCAGAAAGCAAACCGAAATTCAGCATAACCTGGGAAGAGGGAAGGGAACAGCCTGCGGCTGCCGAAACACAACAGGAAGAGGTGAAGGAGAGCCCGATAAGAATACTTCTTAAAAAGAAAAAACAGCCATGAACATTTACCGTAAAAGACTCCTCTGGAAGGTTCTTCTTCTGATGTTCGCGGTTGTAATTGGCCTCGGATCTCTCATATACACACATGACCTTGTTGACAGGCTCAAGGAGGAAGAGCGCAAGAAGGCGGAGCAATGGGCGGAGGCAACCCGGAGACTCGTCATATCGGACGACTTCGAATTTCTCTTCAGCATAATTGAGGATAACACCACCGTCCCGGTGATCCTGATTGATGAGGAGGAGAGCATAATCTCACAGCGAAATCTTCCTGCAGCACTTGCAACCGATACCCTTGGAATGGTTCGCGAGCTGAAAAAGATGGCAAAACGGAATGATCCGATATCAATTGAGCTGCCAAACGGGATAGTGAATCAACTCTACTACCGTGAGAGCACACTTCTCCGGCAGCTCAGGGTTTATCCCTATGTTCAGTTTGCCGTGATACTTCTTTTCATTGTTGTTGCATATGTGGCCTTCAGCTCTTCGCGAATGGCCGAACAGAACCAGGTGTGGGTCGGACTGTCGCGGGAAACAGCGCACCAGCTGGGAACCCCTACATCTTCACTGTCAGCATGGAGTGAGATAATCTGCAGCCGGTACCCCGGAACCGACATAGCGGAGGAACTTCCGGCTGATGTTGAGCGGCTGAGCCGTGTGGCGGAGAGATTCTCGCTTATAGGGTCAAAACCGAAGCTGCTGCCGGACAACCTTCCTGAACTGGCAGTGACCACTGCTGCCTACCTCAGGAAGAGAATTGCCTCCACAATCAACCTTGAAGTGAAGGATGAGACCGTCAACTGCAAAGAGGTGCCATTTAACTCCGTACTGCTCGGATGGGTTATCGAAAACCTTGTGAAAAACTCCGCGGATGCAATGAAGGGTACAGGCCAGATCACAATAATGCTTACAGAGAATGACCATGAGTCATTTATTGACGTGGAGGATACTGGCAAGGGAATTCCCAGGAAAGATTTCAAGACCGTCTTCAAACCCGGTTACACAACCAGGGAGCGGGGCTGGGGTCTTGGCCTCTCACTCTCAAAGAGGATTGTTGAAGAATACCACAAGGGAAAGATATTTGTCCTGCGCTCCGAGCCCGGTCACGGATGCTGCATGAGGATAGTACTTAAAAAACAGGCATAAACAGCCGGCATGTCAATCAAAAGGAGCGATATAGAGATAATGGCCCCGGCGGGGACGTGGGAGGCACTCAGGGCAGCAATACAGGGCGGAGCTGATTCAGTCTACTTTGGAGTTGAGAAGCTGAACATGAGGGCACGGTCATCGCATAACTTCACAACAGCCAACCTGCCTGAGATAGTGAACCTCTGCAAACAGCACGGGCTGAAGAGCTACCTCACCCTCAACATAGTAGTCTATGACGAGGAAATCAGAGAGTTGCAGGAGGTGCTGGCTGCTGCTGCGGCAGCAGGGATAACCGCAGTCATAGCAACCGACCAGGCGGCTATAATCGCAGCCAGGGAAGCCGGGCTTGAAGTACACCTTTCCACTCAGCTCAACATCTCCAACGCCGGATCCTTGAAATTTTATTCCCGTTGGGCAGAGGTGGCTGTCCTGTCGCGGGAGCTTAACCTCCAACAGGTAAAGGTCATACATGATGCCATCATAAGGGATGATATACGTGGTCCGCGGGGAGAGCATATGAAGCTTGAGATGTTCGTCCACGGTGCCCTGTGCATGGCAATTTCAGGAAAGTGTTATCTCAGCCTTCACGAGTACAACGCCTCGGCGAACCGGGGCAACTGCTACCAGACATGCCGGCGCAGATATACTGTCAGCGACAGGGAAACAGGGTATGAACTTGATATAGACAACCAGTATATAATGTCACCCAAAGACCTGTGCACAATACCCTTCCTTGACCAGATAATTGACGCCGGCGCCAGGGTGCTCAAGATCGAGGGGCGGGCAAGGCCTCCGGAGTATGTAAAAACGGTCACCCGTTGCTACGGCGAAGCTGCAGGGGCTATTGCAGACGGCACCTTCGGGCAGGAAAAGGTTGAAGGGTGGATGAGGCAACTTGAGACAGTCTTCAACAGGGGATTCTGGGATGGCTATTACCTCGGTCAGAAGCTGGGTGAATGGACTACAACATACGGTTCGGCAGCCACAAAGAGAAAGATCTATCTCGGGAAGGTGACCAATTATTTTTCAAAAGCAGGTGTTGCTGAGATAAAACTAGAGACCGGCGACCTTTCTTCCGGTGATGAACTGGTAATTACGGGACCCACCACCGGCATAGTTGAACTTACTGTAGGTGAACTAAGGGATACCTCAGAAAATGAGGCTGTTACTGTTCAAAAGGGAGAGCTCTGTTCTGTAAAAATTGGTGAGACAGTGAGGCGCTCTGACAAGGTTTTCAGGTGGGTTGAGGCCTCCTCGCTGAAGAAGGATTAAAATCACCGCACAGATTCAGCCGCCTGCATCACCAGTGAGGCATTGACAGCTTCATCATCAGTTTCAGTGTTGATATATATGACCTGTCCTTCAGGCCTCTTTGACAGTCCATAATGATAAGACTTATCGTAATATTCAAGGGTAATTTTTATTGCAGCAGGGTAGTCACCCCGCTTAAGCGCCTCCAGGGCTTCCCGCGTCCTGTCGCCTCCCAGCCGCTTTGAAATTTTCATCACCGATGCCATAATTTCTTCCACGGGGAATGTTGTGTATTCCCTCACCAGCCTGGGCATTCTCGTTTCGATGCTCATCATGAGGGCAATCACCGGGGCAGCCTGCATCCGGGCATAAAAGCAGTCAGGCATGAATACGGTCCCGATATTCCGGCTTTCATCCTCAAGCCAGACGGGCGCTTCCTGCCTGTGAGCCGAGAGGTCATCAAAAAGCATATTGGCAAAGTGTTCCGATGATGGTTGCGGGGCCTGTCCAAGTGCGCCAAAGGCAGAGCCTCTGTGGGAGGCCAGGCCTTCCAGGTCAGTAACCTGTTCCCCTGCAGAATTCATGTATCTCAGGATGCCCGTCTTCCCGCTGCCGGTCAGGCCGCCAAGAATCAGGTAATTCCTCTCCCCGCAAATATCTTCAAGGATATGATTCCGGTATGCCTTGTAACCGCCTCTCAGGACAAGAGGTTCAAGGCCGGCAAGAGAGAAGAGCCAGGCCATTGCCTCTGATCTCATACCTCCCCGCCAGCAGTATACCAGGAGCCTGCCTCCGGGAGCCAGGTCAAGGCCGGCCTGCAGTTTGGATGACATCCCGGGTGCTGCCAGCTCAATACCCAGTTTCACTGCCTTCAGGTTGCCTTCTTTCTTATAAAGTGTTCCAACCTCTGCCCTCTGGGCATCATCGAAGAGCGGTATATTCACCGCCCCCGGAATATGGCCTGCCGCATATTCACCAGGTGACCTTACATCTGCAACAGGCAGATTTTCCCTGAGTTTCAGGAATTCACCGGCCGGCAGTTTGTTCAGGGTAAAGACCATTTGTTACACGGGCTTGTGATACCTGTCTATCACCCTCCTGAGTTCCTCAACGGTGACAGGCTTGGCCAGAAGCTCCTTCATCCCGCTCTGCTCAACCTTAACCCGCGTCTCAGGCATGTTGTCTGCCGAAAGGGCAACAATCTGGGTGTTGTGATCGAATCCGAGAATAGTCCTGGCGGCCTCAAAACCGTCAATCTCAGGCATGATGAGGTCCATCAGGATTATGTCATAGGATTTTCCCCTTGCCATATCGATGGCTTCGGCAGCACCTGCGGCAAACTCGGCTTTCACACCCAGTACCTTCAGCAGGGAGCCAACGACCTTCCTGTTAAGGTAGTTGTCGTCAACCACAAGCACAACAGGGATGTCAGACTTGTCTGAATTCAGGCGGGCTGACTGTTCCCGCAGTGCGGGGAAATGCTCCCGCAGAACAGTCATCAGGTCCTCTGCGGCAAACGGTTTGACAAGGAGATGGTCAATGCCGAGGTCAACGCATCTTGCATAATGACCCTTTGGATCACGTGATGTGAACATCAGCACTATATGCTCCGAGGTAAGTCCCTCTTCCATCAGTGTTTTTGCAGCAACAAATCCGTCAGTGTCAGGCTCATCAAAGAGAACAAGGAGGATATTTCTCCCTTTTTCGTTCCGGAGTCCGGTTTTGATCTGCGAGGCGGTGTGCTTCTGGAAGCTGGTCACGGAGACAGGAAGCCCCACCCTGTGCATGATGCTAAGGAAGTCATCATCACGGCCATGCACACCGGTAATCACCAGGGTCCGGATATCAGACGGATCCGCATAGCTGCTCAGATCTATCTTTTTGGATATCTTTTCATTGAGATGGACACTGATCGTAAAGGTAACCTTCAGCCCCTTCTCCTGTCCGGAGGCATCCTTAATTGCCGGGCTTTCAGCCTTAAGCTCACCGCCCATAAGCTCGGTGAGTTGCCTGGCAAGTACCGGGCCCAGCTTAAGGTCTTCTGCCCATTCTGACCGTTCGGTGAGGGCAGTGATGTAATCCCCGAAGAGCCTCTTTATTTCTGCCCTGGAGTATGTGTTCCCTGTATCCGTAAGGGTGAATTCAAGGGTGTATTTGTTGCCGTCTGAATTTCTCACCCGGCAGTGAAGCCTGATCCAGCCTGACTGGGTTCCGGCAACGGAATTGCCCATCAGGTTGGTTATCACCTGTCTCAGTCTGTAGGGATCACCGATGATGTTTTCCGGGACAGCCTGCTCAATTTCTGATTCAAATTTTACCGGCACCTCCGGATTCTGCCTCCGTATTAGGTTCATGCAGTATGCCACCTCGTCCCTGAGCCGGAAAGGTATTTCATCAAGGATCATCTTTCCGGTCTCTACCTTTGAAACGTCGAAGATGTCATTGATGATTGTCAGCAGAAGGTCAGCCGAGCGCCTGAGCAGCCTCGCAACTTCTTTTGATTCCTCGGGAAGGTCAAACCTGTTTAGCATCTCGGTCATGCCAAGTATGCCGTTCAGGGGTGTACGGATCTCAAAGCTCATCCTTGCCAGCAGCTCTGACTTGGCTATGTTTGCATCGGCCTCCTGGCGGCGTGCCAGTTCAAGCGAAGTGATGTCAATTAGAGCTTCCATGGTGCAGCTGGCGCCTTCATGGGTTACAGGAATGCTGTTAAGGAAAATGATTCTCTCGCCGCCCGGTGCCGGAAGCCTGATTACTTTACCCTGCCCTATCTGTCCGGATATTTCACTGATATATTCATTCCTTGAAAGGTCAGGCATGAGCTTCCCTTTCATCTCGTTTTCATCCTCAAAGGAAAAGAGGACTGCAGCCTGTCTGTTTGCCCTGAGTATCTCCCTTCCCTCATTGTAAATGATGAACCCCACGGGCATCTGGTCAAGAATTGAAAGAAGGCCTGATTCCGAGCCTGTCTTTTCTTTGAGTGCCCGCGACTGTTTTTTAAGTAACTGTCTGAACAGGAGTATTATGAACACCAGGGTCAGCATCGTAAGGAAGCCAAGAATGACTGAATTCCTCACAATGAACTTCTGAAAAAATTCAGTATGAGCCGAGAAAACAAGCCCGAAATCAATTCCAAAAATATTTACGGGATAATATGATGAGAGAATCTCTTGCTCCTCATCGCTGTTCATCCTCATTGTGTGTGCAAGCCTGCCGGAGTTACCTTCAGCCATTGCCTGTGTCACGCGGTCAATGCGGGTATATGTGACCTCCCGGTTGCTGTTGTCAAACACAACCGTTCCAGAGTCACTGACAACCCATTGCCACTGGTACTGTTCGAGATTATATTTGGCAAAAATTCCTGAGAAAAAACGCCTGAAATCAATTGTTATCACAAGATTGCCAAGTACTTTGCCATCATTGAGCACGGGAAGGTAATACTTGTACCTGTCACGTTCCCTTTCCAGCTTCTCCATCATGTGCATCTCGGGCACAGTCTGGGCCCTGTATGAACCGTCAAGCCATGAATTGCGTTCCTCGTCCTTGAAGAGGGTATAGACGTCACCGTCAGTGTTGTATAGCATAAGTCCAACAACAATCTCCTCATACCTGGAATAGTACAGCTTCATCTTTTCCTTGGCCCGCTCATTGACCTCGGGATCTGAAAAGAAAAGGGTGATGTCATCAGAAAAATCAATTTCTGTCAGGTCACTGACAATGTACATGCTCGTATTGTCAATGTCAGATCCGGCTATCATCACCTGCCTGTCAAGCAGCTTGTTGGAGTATTCGATCTGATTCCTGTACAGGCTTAAATAGAATAATGCCGTTACCAGCATCAATAGCACGAAAGCGCTGTATGCAGCAATGAAAGTTCTTCTCATCGGTTATATGTCCCGTAAGGATAACGCTTATCTGTACTTTTCATTGTCCTCAAGTACCATGCTGATGTAGCTTCTGTATCTCCACGGTTCAATTTCTCCGGATGCCACACCCTCCCTTACTGCACAACCCGGTTCATCAAGGTGAATGCAATTGTGAAACCTGCATCCTGATGAAATCCTGAATATTTCCGGAAAGAAATGATAGATTTCCCTCCGGTCAAAGTCGATAATGCCAAATCCCCTTATGCCCGGAGTGTCAATGACATAACCACCTCCTGCGACAGGGTGCATTTCCGGAAATGTTGTTATGTGCCGGCCCTGTTCGTGGTAGTCTGAAATGGGACCGGTCTTGAGTGAAAGAGAAGGATTGAGCCTGTTGAGCAGTGTGCTTTTCCCCACTCCGGAATTACCGGATACAAGAGTTGTCTTGTTACTCAGGGCTTTTTCAACTTCATCCAGGTTTTCATCCCCTGTTACAGATATCATGAGTACGCGGTAGCCGATCTTCCCGTAGACATCCCTGATCAGGCGTGCCTGTTCCATCTCCTCCTCACCGTAAAGGTCGGTCTTGTTTATCAGGATTACAGCCGGTATGCGATAAGCCTCAGCAGTGGCCAGGAACCTGTCGATGAATTCTACCGGTGTTTCCGGCATTTTCACCGTAATAACAAGAAA
>JAKAXP010000130.1 GCA_021816545.1 Bacteroidota bacterium | reverse complement strand
CAACGAATGCCCTCATGACATAGTCCTCATCCTTTTCAATCGCACTGTTGACAGTCACGGAGAACCTTGTCTCGCCGCTTAACGGGCCAAGGTTAAAGTACTGTATCTCCGAAGGGTCATTGGTTCCGGCCGGGGCCCAGCTGAAACCGTGTTCTTTTATGCTCATCCCCCCGTCGGTTATTATCATCCCGTGAAAGGTGGCTCCGTCATCCAGGATGGTGACACCGACAGTTTTTACTTCCGGAATACCCTTATCGGTAAATTTCTCCTCCTGGCATGAATAAATCATGCTGGCAAGGAACAGGGCTGCGGCAGGTAAATATGATTTCATTCTCATGGCATCAGAAATTAACTCCCAGTCTCAGTCCGGCAGACCTGTAACCTCCGGGCAATTCTGTGATAAAAAGCTCAGAATAATCTAAGGCAGTCGTCAATGATATCTTGTCGGAAATTTCGAATGACAGGCCCAGTCCGACTGTAACGCCGAAACTTGTTTTCTCTCCGGTGTTGTATTCGTAGGTATCTGATATAACTATATCACCGTAAAGTATATCTGCCTCAATTCTCGAATCATCCGAAATAACACTCCTAAGGCTGAAACCTCCGGATACAAACGGCTTTAAATGACCTGTCCCGAATGTATAGACGGTCTTCAGGTTTCCTGCAACCAGTAAACTATGCATATGGAGCTCCCTGTAAATCTCAGTCATCGGATAAGGAGCAACTGAAGGATTGTAATAACCATAGAAATATCTTTTCCCGGCGGCAAGGTCAAGCACAAGCGATAGCCTGTCACTTAACCGTGGCAACGTCGCCCCCAGAGTAATACCAGCCACTGGGTATAGTGCAAGGTCCATGCTGTATCCCTGAAGGTCCCCGGAACTGGCAGGACTGATAAGATCTGCATTGTAACCGGCATAAAGTCCTTCATACGGCCTGAACGCCGGAGGCGGAACTTCATAGTATACAACTTGTCCTGGCCGTGCAACTGCATCATGATACTCACGCATCAATGACGTAAGATCTTGCCTGTCAGGCAATACTGTCTCAATACGACCTGAAAGAGCCGGAGCATCCTGCATGACAGCCCTGAGGACAGTTCTTGCTCCCTGTCGCCATTGCCCTGACTCGTCCTCCTGACCTGCCTTACCACGGCGAGGAACGGACAAAGTAAACAGCCTTCCTTTTCTGTCTGTAATGTAGTAGTAACAGGTCCTGCCATCAATCCGGTAATACAGGTCAGCAACACCGTCAAACAGGAGCTGCAGATTCATACCTTTCAGCTGCGGAGATACTGTTTCACCGGGAACCCTGATTACAGCACCGCTGTATTTTACCTGGCCAAACCCAGAAACGTTCAGCGTTAGTGCAACAAACAAAATAAGAACAAGTCTGAGGGCATGTAAACGCAAATGTGCATTAGAATTCATATTGCAGATAATGAGATTATGACTTCAATCTCTAAAAATATAAAGAAATAACATTACCTGCAAGCCAAAAAAGGTTAAACTGATATCTGTCCGGTAATGGCAGTGCCGGTCAACAAAGCAGATAGGGCTGCATGAAACCGGTTTCCTGAACAAGGATCAGTAAAGCATGTTGAGATTAAAGATTTTTTCTAAATAGATCCTGATCACTGAGGACGACCCAGTAAAAACTCCAGTGGAATGTTTAACCTGCGTGACCAGGACCGCTCTGAATGATCGTCCCCCTCAAACTTCATAGTCTTCCAATTCTTTCCTGAACTGTAACCTGCTTTTTCAAGGATGACATCAACCTTTTTCTGGTACGGTTCATACCACCTGTCAAGTGTCTCAGTGCCGTAATCAAAATAAATCCTGTGCCGGGCGGGGGGAGGAAGTTTTTCAGACAGGTACTTTCGGTATGCCCTTGCAACACGATTGTCATTCCTGGTAAAGATGCCCACTCCTTTCATCGGAAAATGGGTTGAGAGACACCCGGCGCCTCCGAAAACATCAGGGTATTCACAGATGGCATACAGCGAAATCAGGCCTCCCATGCTTGATCCCATGACCACAGTGTTTTCACTGCCGGGGAGCGTTGAGAAATTTGCATCTATATAAGGCTTTACATCATTGACAAGATATCTGAGATAACTGTCACCGAGCGCCTGGCTCATCATTGCCTTCCTGATCATCCTGGACCGCATTCGCTTTGAAAGGTAATCCAGTGCCTTCTCCGGAAAGTACTCAGTGTACCTGTACTTATCTCTGTTCCAGACACCAACTATAATGCAAGGTTTAATGATGTCGGCAGACCTCAGCCTGGCAACTGTCTCATCAACGCCCCACTCCTGCCTGTTCCAGGTTGCAGTGCTGTCAAACAGCATCTGGCCGTCATGCATGTATATCACTGAATATTTCGTGGCAGTATCATAGCCATCAGGCAACCATATGTCAATATTTCTTGATATGCCGGTCTCCGAAGATGCCAGGGTGACCCTTGTCAGGGTGCCTGGTCCGGCATCTGAACCTGATGCTTCCTGTGCAAAAAAAAGCAGTGACATAATCAGAAGTGCTGCAGAATGTTTCATCTCTGTTATATTTGTTGGACTTAACTGCTAAAATAAACAATTATGGCGGCATTGCTTTTACTGGGAACCCTTTCTTTCCCCTGGTTTGCAGGGTTTGATACAAGCTTCCGGGAACTGGTTATCACATGGATAACAATTTTAATGGCGGTTGTCGTGATCTGTTTTCTGGTCAGCGAGATCACGCGCAACTACAGCCAGGTTGACAAGCTCTGGAGCCTGCTTCCGCCTGTCTACTGCTGGGTAACAGTAGCCTCCTTCCCTACAGCCAGGACTGTTATCATGGCGGTGCTGGTGACAATGTGGGGATTAAGGCTCAGTTTTAACTTTAACCGAAAGGGAGGATACAGCATCATCCCCTGGAAAGGGGAAGAAGATTACAGGTGGAAAATCCTGCGGGAGAGCACTGCCCTAAGCGGAAGGCTGAGGTTCGGCCTGTTCAACCTTTTGTTCATCTCGCTTTACCAGAACATAATTATCCTCCTCTTCACCACCCCAATACTCATGGCTGCACTTTACCCTGAGACACCCCTGGCTGTAACTGACATCATTGCAGCTGTTCTAATGGTTTCATTTCTGATGATCGAAACCATTGCAGACAATCAACAGTTCAGATTCCAGACGATGAAACGGTCATCCACAGCTGTTCCGGATAAATTTACTGTTTCACTAAGGAAGGGTTTCCTTACCGAGGGTTTGTGGAGGTATTCGCGGCACCCTAATTTTGCATCCGAGCAGGCTATCTGGATCAGCTTTTACCTGTTCGGCGTGGCCGCTTCCGGTAAATGGATAAACTTCACCCTCCTGGGCCCGGTCTTGCTTGTACTGTTGTTCATCGGCAGCTCTGTCATGACAGAGAACATAAGCAGTGGCAAGTACCCTGATTATTCCCTGTACCAGAAGGAAGTTCCGAAGTTTGTCCCGAGAATATTTAAAAGAAAATAGGATTATCGGTTGGCCAATAATGCCACAGGCAAACATTTTTCTTCAGCATCAGGTCCCGTATTGGCTCATGAGCAGTCAACCTGACGTCTGACGGAAGTATTTTGTTTTCATCCGGAGAGCAACATTTACGAGCGCAATCATCACAGGTACCTCAATCAGGGGGCCAATAACCGCTGCAAACGCCTCTCCCGAGTTGATACCAAAAACGGCAATCGCAACAGCAATTGCCAGCTCAAAGTTGTTGCTTGCTGCTGTAAATGAAAGAGTTGCCGTCTGTTCATAGCTGGCACCTGCCCTCCTGCCCATGAAGAAGGAGACAAAAAACATAACGACAAAATAAATCACCAACGGAATGGCGATCCTGACAACATCCAGAGGTATCCTAACTATATACTCACCTTTGAGTGAAAACATTACAAATATTGTGAAAAGAAGTGCTATAAGAGTCAGGGGACTTATCTTAGGGATGAACCTGGTGTGGTACCACTCTTTGCTTTTTACTCTTATCAGTATAAACCTGGTCAGGAAACCTGCAATAAATGGTATCCCAAGGTAGATGAATACACTTTTTGCGATCTGGCCTATTGTGATCTGTTCAACAGCGTCATTCACAGGGAGACCGAACCAGCCGGGCAGAACGGCTATAAACACGTATGCATAGACCGAGAAGAACAGAACCTGGAAGATTGAATTGAAGGCAACCAGTCCGGCCGCATATTGGGTATCACCCTTCGCAAGGTCGTTCCAGACAATCACCATTGCAATGCAGCGGGCAAGGCCGATTAGTATCAGGCCGTACATATAGTCAATGTTGAACCTGAGAAAGAGGATGGCCAGGAGGAACATCAGGACTGGCCCTATTATCCAGTTCTGAACGAGTGAAAGTCCAAGCACCCGGGTATTTCTGAACACATCCGGTAACTCTTCGTACTTCACCTTGGCAAGGGGCGGATACATCATCACTATAAGCCCTATGGCTATCGGGATATTGGTTGTACCGGATGAAAGGCTGTTCCAGAATCCGGCTACTTCAGGACTGATCCACCCGATGACAACCCCGGCTGCCATTGCCAGGATGATCCACAGGGTAAGGTACCTGTCAAGAATTCTAAGTCGTTTTTGGGAAGGCATAGGTTAGGTTTGAGGTTTGTGTCTGCTTAAAATGGATTATAGAATAAATGTCCATCAATTTATGTATCATGGCTTTTTTGCAGATAATGTTATGCTGTAAATGCCATCAGTGTCATTCTCATCATGCCTTTCAAGAACATCAGCCGGCATCTGAATCCTCTTCTCCTTGTGAAGGATTATGTCTGAAAACCCGCTGTGCGCGATGAATCCAACATATTCATCCATTGTGGAGGCGCCTGAAACACAGCCTGCATAGAGCTCTGCGTCAGAGCGTGCCTTATCAGACAGTGTTCCCTTTACAACCACATCCGAAACGCAGAAATGGCCACCGTTTTTAAGTACCCTGAAGATTTCGCTGAACGCCTTCTGCTTGTCAGGTACAAGGTTCAGCACGCAGTTTGAGAGCACCACATCATAGCTGTCGTCAGGAAGCGGTATCTCCTCAATATCTCCGTACACAAATACCACATTCGCATAACCCAGCTTTTTCCTGTTTTCCTCTGCCTTACGGAGCATTGGTTCAGTAAAATCTATGCCGGTCACATGACCTGTCTCACCCGTCAGGGTCCGGGCAACAAAGCAGTCATTGCCGGCTCCGCTGCCAAGATCAAGAACATGGTCGCCGGGGCGGATATCGGCAAAATCAACCGGGACCCCGCACCCCAGACTCATATCTGCCTCCGGGACATACCCCTCAAGATGTTCATAGCTCTCATTAAAAGTACTGATATCCCCCGGGGAGCAACATCCGGGTGTGCAACAGCAGGAATCGGATGCAGCCTCATCCGATGATGCTATTTTCCCGTATTTTTCCTGGACAATCAGTTTAAGTTCTGAAGGATTCATAATCGGTCTTTTATGTTTTCATCATAAAACTGAAGGAATGTTTCGCGAATCTGGTCGCGGATCCTGACGTACTCGCCGTAAACGAAATCCGGAGTGCCTGTTGCATGAGACGGATCCTCGAAACCAAGATGGAGCCTGTTCTTAACATTTCCGAAAAATGCCGGGCAGGTTTCATTGGCATGATCACATACGGTGATTACATAATCCCACTCCTCACCGAGATATTCGTCCACCCGGTGCGGGGTATGATGGCTGATGTCAATCCCGAGCTCAGCCATTACATCAACAGCTTTTGGATTGATCCTGGCTGCAGGCTCTGTTCCTCCGGACCTGACATGCAGATTTTCATCAAATGACTGCAAAAAGCCGTGTGCCATCTGGCTCCGGCAACTGTTGCCCGTGCAGAGAATCAAAATTTTCATCTTTTATTTCTTGGTCTCAGTTGACAAACACATGATCCGCTAAGCTGTTCAGTAGGGTCAATCTTTAAAGGAAGACCATCCTGTTCCCATTCCACTATCCCTCCGGCAAGATTCGCAAGATTGGTAAATCCTTTCCCCAGAAGAAACTCCATCACCTCATGACTCCTCAATCCGACTGAGTCAGCTATGATAAGAGGCAGTTCACGCGGTAATCCGGCATAATCCTTCTCCATCATGCTTTTCGGCATATGAATCAGGCGGGGAACATCAAAATTCTTGTATCCTGTCAGCCGTTCCTCCCTGACGTCAACAATGATTGCCTCTCCCTCTGTTGCTTCCAGATAAGCTTCATGTGCACCCAGGTTCAGAAAACCGGCGCACATAAAACCCATATTCCGGAAAATACCATCCATTTCCACCAATCTGCACATTAAACAACCTGTCAATCGTGCCTGAACAGCACTTCAAAGATAATCATTTCGTAATTCTACGAAATGGCGCCATAAATAAGTCCTGAAATAGTAGCCATTACAATAACGAGGCTCACGTAGACAACTGTCTTTTGCGTACCCATGATAAGAT
>JAKAXP010000129.1 GCA_021816545.1 Bacteroidota bacterium | reverse complement strand
GGTCAGGATCAGACTGAATAACCCGGTTATGTACCATTTATATGTAAATATGAAGTGCCATGCACTTGTGGTGTCATCTGAAGAAGGTCTTCCCCAGTTGGCAAATACCAGGATGGCCACCAGCGTGAAGAAGTGAGTCATTGTCTGCCACATAGGTCTCTTTTCAGGAACCGGGATAATATTCATCTGTTCCTCTCTCTTGATCTTCTCTTCTTTCCTGTAAATGAGGGACATCAATAATCCGATCAAAATACTGAATGAGACAGCACCGATAACACGCGCAACACCCATCTCAAATCCGAGGATACGTGCCGTCAGGATAATGGCAAGTATATTGATTGCGGGTCCTGAATAAAGAAAGGCAATTGCCGGGCCAAGGCCTGCTCCGCGCTTATGAATACTTGAAAAGAGAGGCAGGATTGTACAGGAACATACAGCAAGAATTGTTCCTGATCCGGCTGCTACAGTATAAGCCAGCCACTTCCTGGCATTTGCACCAAAGTATTTAATTACTGATCCCTGACTGACAAACACAGATATTACACCGGCAATGAAGAATGCAGGCAGAAGGCACAATATTACATGTTCCCTTGCATACCACTTTACCAGGTCAAATGTGGCAGTTACAGCCGTGTTGAAACGTGCGCTTTCAACAGGAAGGAAAAACGCAAAAATAAATATCACCATGATCCATAGAAGGATCTTCAGCTCCTTTTTCAGTTCCATATTATGTTGAAGATTATCATTTCGCCAAATCCCGAAATATCATATTAAAAATTTTTCAAAAATAGACTATTACAATATAATAAACCCCAACTCCTATGAAGAGCACAGCTATAAACCTCCTGAACCAAATCTCGAAAGTCCTGATACGGCTGTACATCCTGCCGACATTACTTACAGCATAGGCAATCAACCACGCAAAAATTATCACCGGTATTCCTGTTGCAACGGCAAATACCAATGGCAGGTAAAGTCCCTCTGCGCTTACTACTGTCATAGGAATAAGCATAACAAAATAGAGCACCCCGCTGTAGGGGCAAAAAGCCATGGCAAATAATACACCGAGCAGAAGTGTGCTGAGGTAACTTTTCCTCCCCTTCTCACCCAGTTTATCGGCAAAAGATCCCATTCCACCCGGAAGCCTGATCTTTATAAGATCGAGCATGAAAAGACCTATCAGGATTAAGCCCGGCCCCAGCAACTTTTCTCCCCATTTCTGAAACCAGCCTGATATATTCATCTGGCTTGCCCCAAGGAAGATTATCAAAGCGATACCGACATATGTAACTGCTCTCCCAAGGGTATAAACCAGTCCGTTTATGAAGACTCTTCTCCTGTCAGTAAGATCGCGGCTGATAAAACCTATTGCTGATATATTTGTCGCCAGCGGGCAGGGACTGATGGCAGTCATAAGTCCCAGGATAGCCGCAGTTAAAAAAGAGTATTGGGAATTCTCAAGTATGCGCTGAAGCAACTCCATAATAATCAGTTGACCTGTTTGATCAGGGGATCAACCACCTTTTTAATTGTTTCTTTGAGTTTGTCAAAGTCATTATTCGCATACAGAAACGCTTCAGCTGTCAGGTCCTTCTTTTCATTACCGCTGATTACCAGCAGGGCCTGACTGGTGGCTTTGACCCTGTCGATAATATCCCTGTTCTTATCCTCCTCCAGGTTAACGGAGGCAAAAGTTATTTTACCGTTGCTGAATTCTTCGGGATAAAGTGCTATGAGAGCCTCCCGCGTTTTGCTTTCAACCGCCAGGCAGGTGAGGCACCTCCTTGAAAAATGAAAATAAATAACCTCAACCTTGTCACCACCAACTGCATCAGGTCCGTTATCCACCGTGGTACCGGAGGATCTGAATGAAAAGTAAAGGGCAATCCCAAGGACTACTGCTGAAATGATCAGGATATTTTTCATTGCTTCAATTTTAAATGCATAATAGTATTCTCAACTCATCCGCCGACGGGATTCTTCCCTTCATAACCACCTTTCCGTCAATTACGAGGGCCGGCGTTGTCATCACACCGTAATTCATTATTTCAACAATATCTTCCACCTTGTTTACTGTAGCATCAATGCCGTTCTTGTCAACAACCTCACGGGTCATTTTTTCGAGTGTCTTGCATTTCGGGCAGCCCGGACCCAGAATCTTTATTTCCATAACTTTTAGCTTTCTTATTTCGTAAAACGTCGAAATATTATTATAAATTTTTTAACCTTTGAAGAATCCCTGCAGCAGCACTTTTGCTTCTTCCCAGTTTTCAGGATTGATGCAGTATTTTATATAAGGAGGGTTTATCTCTCCCTGTATCAGTCCTGCCTTCTTCAGTTCCTTCAGATGCTCCGAAAGCGTTGAACGGGCAATTGGAAGTTCTTCTGCCATGTCACCGCTGTAGCAGCATCGGTGAAGGTTGTTCGCCAGGAACTCCATAACATATACACGGGCCGGGTGAGACAGAGCCTTTGCATACCTCGCAACCTTTTCCTGATTTTCAGTGTAATACTTGCTTTTTTTCTGCCTCTCCATCAATTCATTTCGTAAAATGACGAAACAAATGTAAATGTTTCCCTGATATTTTTTAATCATATACGAAAAAAAATCTCTGCAGTGTAGTTATACAGCAGATATTGTTGTCCGTACGCCAGTAAGGTGCTAAATTCACATGATCAATAAAACCAGGATCTAAATGACCAGGAAATTTCCGGTAATCAGAACAACCTGCAATAGGGCACTGCCTGCGACACAGGAAATGGTATCAGCGACAAAGGCCGCTTATTTGATGCTCACACTCCTGTTCCTGCCTCTGATCATTTCATGCACCGGACCGGCTGACATCAGGGATGCCATACTTAATCACAGAAGCAGCTTCTATTATATTGATTTCGCGAAATATCCGAAACATGATGCCTCACTGCCAGTGGGAGTTTTTGATTCAGGAACCGGCGGATTGTCTGTCCTGGCTGACATAGTTAACCACGAAGGGCTTGAAAATGAATCATATATTTATCTCGGGGACCTGGCAAACATGCCGTACGGCAATTATGCACTTGAGAACAATACCCCCCTTCTCATTGAGCATGTTATGAAGGATGTTCAGTTCCTCCTGGGCAACAATTACTACCGCTCGGGTAACTCAGCCGGTTATGAGACAGACAAGACACCTGTCAAGGCGATTGTGATCGCCTGTAACACTGCAACGGCCTTTGCCCTTGATACTGTAAGACAGTTCCTGCGTGAGGCTGGATCTGATATGGGGGTTATAGGTGTGGTTGATGCCGGTGCAACAGGTGCCTTCGGCAACTTCTCTCCCGGAGAAAACGGAAGTATCGCCGTAATGGCAACCGACGGTACCGTGAAGTCGGGAGCCTTTCCCGTCGCAATAGTGTTAAAGAACCGGGAAGATGGATTTGAAGAAGTAATTCAGGTATACCAGCAGGCAGGCATCGGAATAGCAGAGGCTATCGATGAGAGTCCGGAAGCCATTGACAGGAAGGCTGGCGCCCCCCGTGAAGGTTACAGGGGACCGTCAGACAAAGCCGAAGGGGAAATGAGGATTGACCCGGCACTGTGGAAGAGGTATGATTTCGACACCACCGGAGGGGCCATTCTATTTGAAGGTGATACCACAAACCCTGTTAACATCCAGATCAATTCCGTTGAGAACTATATAGCCTTTCATGTGGTGTCGCTGATGGAAAAGATACGTAAAACGGATGGAGCACTTCCCCTGAATTCAGTAGTTCTTGCTTGTACCCACTATCCGTTCTTTGAGGATACTTTCAGGGAGGAATTCAACAGGCTGAGAAACTACAATGAAAACGGGATTTATTTATACAGGGATCTCATAGCTGAGGACCTTTTAATTGTTAATCCTGCCGAAGTGGTTGCCGGTCAGCTATATGACCATCTTGCCGCCAACAATCTCCTCAACCCCGGAGACGACAGTCGGGGAAACCGGAATGAGTTCTATGTGAGTGTCCCCAATCTGCGCAACAGTAACGTCAGGCTGCGCGAAGACGGATCTTTCACCTATGAGTATAAGTACGGACGTACTGCAGGAGATCTGCAGGAATATGTCAGGATGGTTCCCTTCAGCCGCACCTCTATCCCGGCAGACATACTGAACCGCCTCTCCGGACAGATACCCGATATCTACGGGATGATGTCTTCCTTTAACCACGACAATCCGAAAACCTCCTATCTCAGGCCTGAGGAGCGTATTGTCATGGAATAAAAATTAAATTTGTCAATAATAACCACGGTTCTGAATAAATCCGGAAAAACTGCCGATATGAAAAAACTGACCTTCACTCTGTCAATTCTTGCAGTGGTAATCTCCCTGAATGCCCAGAACTTCTTCAGGGAGGATTTCAGCAAGGAGAAAAAATATGTAATAATGGCAAACCCCACTGCCGGGAATATAGGAGTGGTAAAGTTCCTGCTTGACAAGGGCATCCTGGATGTGGACCTGCAGAAGTATGAATTTGTGGGTGTTTACCATTCAAGCCAGGAATACAATTTCACCCAGGCCGCTGACTATATTGAAAAGAACGGGCTCACCTCCTTTCACCTGCATGAGGTCAAGGGAGTTCTTAATGAATCTGTCGTGTACCGCGAGAACGGCTGTTCTGACGATTTCAGGAAGATTTTCTCGAACTCGGTCGGTATTATATTCTTCGGGGGCCAGGATATCCCCCCGGCTCTCTATGGTGAGGAAAACTGGTATTCCGAGACCACTGACCCGGGAAGGCACTATTTTGAGGTGAGTTTCCTCTTTCACCTTCTTGGCAGTACACGGAACGCCTCCTTCAGACCTCTTCTGGAAGACAATCCGGAATATATGGTCACCGGATTCTGCCTTGGTCTGCAGTCGATGAACGTTGCTGCCGGCGGGACACTCATACAGGACATACCGGCCCAGGTTTACAAGAGTTTTACCCCTGAAACCAATGTACTTATTGACCGTAACAATCTTCACCGCAATTACTGGCAGAATATCCGTGAAGATTCCGACTTCATGGGTATCAACATGCACCCGGTAAAGTTCACCGAAGACAAATTCTTCGGAAGTACGGTTAAGGTATCGGGGAAGATGCAGCCGGTGGTTTACAGCAGCCACCACCAGGCTATCGGAGAAGTGGCTCCCGTATTCAGGGTTACCGCCCGGTCATTTGACGGAAAAATCATTGAAGGGATTGCCCACAAAAAATATCCAAATGTCTTTTCGGTGCAGTTTCACCCTGAGGTCTCCGCCCTTTATGAAGACCGCGCCCTGGTTAAGTTTGCTCCCGATGACAAGCCCGCCACCCTTCATTCAATGCTGGAAAAGAACAGCATGAAATTTCATCTGAGGTACTGGGGACATATATCGGATGTGATCAGGGAACGCTGAATTGAGAAGTCTGCACTCGGCACTCGGCAGTCGGCAAAACACTGACTTACTGCCGACTGTTCTACAGTGCTTTCACCTCATTGACAAGTGCCTGAAGCGTTGCCTTGGCATCGCCGAAGAGCATGCGTGTCTTGTCGTTGAAGAAGAGCATGTTTTCAATAGCAGCGTAGCCCTTGCCCATACCGCGTTTCATGACAATAATGTTTTTTGCTTCGCGTGCCTTCACAATGGGCATACCGTAGATCGGACTCGAAGGATCATCCTCGGCTGCCGGGTTAACAACATCATTGGCTCCGATGACCACGATCACATCGGTGTTGGGCATATCCGGGTTTATTTCATCACTCTCGATTAGCTGCTCATAAGGAACGTCAGCCTCCGCGAGAAGCACATTCATGTGACCCGGCATGCGTCCGGCCACGGGGTGAA
Organism: Bacteroidota bacterium; assembly: GCA_021816545.1. Lineage (GTDB taxonomy): Bacteria > Bacteroidota > Bacteroidia > Bacteroidales > VadinHA17 > SR-FBR-E99. The sequence continues at coordinate 753 of JAKAXP010000129.1, read as the reverse complement.
TTGCATACCTCACCTCAACGCCTTTCTCCTCGAGAAGCTTGTCAAGTTCATGGCATATATGCTGTGCCTGAGCCACGGCCAGTCCGTATCCAGGTACAATGACCACCTTTTTTGAATAGCTCAGCAGCACGGCAGCATCGGATACGTTAATTTCCTTTATACTGCCAGCAACTCCTGCGGCAGCAGCCCCGCCTCCGCCGAAGACACCAATGATTACGTTCAGGAGAGAACGGTTCATTGCCCGGCACATCAGCACCGTGAGAATTGTTCCGGCTGAACCTACAAGGATACCGCCAGTAAGCATCGCCTGGTTATTATAGAGAAAGCCTCCCATTGCGGCAGCCACACCTGTGAAGCTGTTAAGCAGGGATATGACCACGGGCATATCGGCTCCACCGATAGGCATAACGAACAGCACCCCGTATGTCACCGATACCAGGAACAGGATAATTATCAGATGGGTCAGCTCAGCCGAGGCTTCAACATCCCGGGTCATTATGAAGGCAACAAAACAGACAATAAATGCAAGTATCGTGAGATTGACATATTTCATCGCCTTTACCCTGAGGTCTCCGATCCACCCGTCAAGCTTGCCAAAGGCGATCATGCTTCCTGCCCAGGAGACCGAACCTATTACCAGCCCGAGCAGGATTGCAAGAACATGCCCGTTAGCCATCCCTGACTTCATAATCAGCTCATGGCTTACATGAGGGAACTCCATCATCGAGATCAGGGCTGCAGCAGCCCCTCCCA
>JAKAXP010000128.1 GCA_021816545.1 Bacteroidota bacterium | reverse complement strand
CAACTGCTACAATCGCTGACTCATAATAACCTGCCTGCTGTGTATCATTTAGGGTGTTTTCGACCCCCTGGGTCTTCATTTTTTCAAATGCCTTCTGGGTTTCGGTTTTCTCCTTGTGCTGAACCGTGACATTTGTGCCGTCCTGGCTCACGAAATAGGAGGTAAACCGTTTTTGTACCTTTAAATTCAACCTGTAGGCATATGTTTTGGCAACCAGCTCTCCGAAATCAGCTGAAGAACTTCTGCCCTCCGTCCATATAAAATATTCTCCCGTGCCGGGCGCGTTATTCTGGGAAGCCGGGTCCTGGGAAGCATTTTGATCAGTATAGGTAACTATTTTAAGATCAAAATCATCATCCACATAGTATTGATTGCCTATTAACAACCGGCAAAAAAGCGTGTCCTTTTTAATGTATTCAACCGCGACTGGCAACTGTGAGTTGATTTTCCCGTCATTATCAGTGGTAAGTGCTATTGAAGCCACCTTACTGTAATTCCTGTTCCTGATTGCAATTACCGGTGAGGAACCTGGGTCATTCTGATTTACAGGGACCAAAGCTTCCAGTATCACATCGGTGCCGGCCACCGGATACAGTTCAGGGAATCCTTTGAAGCTATATTTCAAAACAGCCTGCACTGAGATATCCTGCATGAGCGGACCGGCAGGTTCCCTGAATACAAATTCCGGACTGTTAAAGGTACCTGTAAGGTTATCAGTTTTGCCAAACTGCCTGATTGAGGCTGTATACAGATCCCCGTCAGCAAAGCCGGCATTTTTTGCTGCATCTTTGCTTATCTGAAGCTTATTCGCAATGTTTCCGTTGCTGTCTTTAATAAAAGTCTGTGAAAAACTGAAGGTTTTTGCAGAGGTGTTATTGCTCTTTGTCCTTTTGATATCAAGCACATATTTTTCAATTCCCAGGTTTTCGATCATTTCCGCATCGGCCAGGACCACTGAATCCGCTGTGACAGATTTGATCCATGCCCAGTTTATAAGAAAATCCTGGTTTTCACTTACGTCAACAGTGTCGGGCTTGCTTTGAGCCAGCCTGCGGGGGATAATGAAAGTGAATTCTGAATCTGAAGGGGTGGGAGACTGGTCTCCCTTTATGCAGGAAAATATAAACGGTTCGCTGTTGCCCTTGTTCCTGAAGGCAGTCATGTTTGAAGGATCAACAGCCGTAACCATGAAGGCATAGGTTTTTCCCGGGGTAAGCTGTGGATTGGCAAAAGAATAGAGGTAGGTATTTGTGACAACTGTAGTTTCAAAGAACACAGGATATCCAGCCGACAGTAATTTATCCTGATAGTTGCCTTCAGGAGGGGTCAGTTCGATGATTTTCAGTTTGTACTGGGTATTGACCGGTGCGCTTGGAGGTCGGGTCCAGATGAAAGTTATGTTTTTTGCTTCAGTTTCGCTCAGCTGGGCCTGGTTGGCAGGCGTTATTATAATTGGCGCTTCCACCCACGAGACATTGAATAAATTGCTGCAGGCCGGAACAGTTGAAAGTGGTCGTGAGGAATCATAATCATAAATGGAGAAACAAATCCTGTAAGTGTTTTCAGGAAGTCCCTGCTGCATTACCTGTTCCCGTGTTATGCCGATGTATTCAAGACTCTGCTCATTGAATATCTGCAGTATATCGCTGTAGGTAATCGTATATGGCATGAAAATTATGGCACCGGTCGGTCCCTGTGTTCCTTTTATCAGGATAGGGGAGGCCGGCTTGTAGTCTGTTCTGGTACGGATAATTACTGACTCATCTGTGCTCGCTATAACTCCGTGGATAAAGACAGGGTATTCCAGCCTGTCAAAGCCTGTGGTCACCGGGGTTATAACGCTGTGAATTTTACCCGGGACTGCTATATAATCCGAAAGCTTATTCGAATAGGGTGGCATAACGGTAACTGTCTGCACAAACTGGGATCTCACCGTTGCAGAAAGTAGGAAACAAAGCAGGACTAATAATATCCGTCCCGGGTTCTTTAACTTAGAAAGTGAAGGCATATCCTAAATCTCCTCTTATTTCGTTATACGATGGTATTACAGAAGTATCTGCAAATGAGTTCTTTATCAGACTCAGGTTAAGTGTAACCGAATGCCTTGGAAGAAACCGGTAGATGGAATTCAATGCTGTATTGAAAATTCTTCCGTTTTCTCCGTTCAGTTTGTTCAGCATATAGGCATTGTTCCAGTTTATGCTTAGTTTATCCTTCAAAAGAGATGAAGAAAGGCTCAGGGTCCCGCCTGCCAGCTGATTTTTATAATTCTGGTTGACCATTTTTGTATAGTTCGCTCCCAGGCTCATATTTATTTTCTGCTTTGGCAGACCAAGTGAATACATCAGCATGGCAACTTTTGTATCAGTATCGGTCATGTCTGATGTCTGTGTATTTTTATCATTCAGTATCATCCAGTTCAGGTTGAGCATCACCAGGTGTGAAAAGCCATCGGTGACTTTCATAAAGCGGGGTGAGAGCAAAAGGTTATGGTTTACCTGGTAGACCATCAGGGAATTATCTGCTATATTCTTAATAGCTTTCTGATTGGTGGAAAAATTATTGTAGGAAAGATCCAGGGCCCAGTTTTCATCAATAGTGTAATTGCCGGAAATAGATCCGATCAGCCTCTTTGATGTACTGTTCTTTGCACCATCAAGGTTATCACGCTGCATCCCGATTGAACCCCTCGCCCTGAATTTGCTTTCGAGGAAGGAGACTGACTGGTTAAAGGTGATTTGCTCAAGGTCATTGTTGAAGAAATAGCTTCCCATTGACTGGTACCCCGGGTCAATCCGGCGGTACTCAATGCCTGAAATCACATTCTTCGAAAAATTGTATGACAGGCTGGCTTTCAGGGCGGAAAACCTCTGGCTGGTTGAATTTATTGTAATGAGATTGCTTGCATATTCCAGCAACCTGTCATTGATTGTATCTGACGTACCAAGTGAAGAGTTTGAGGTCAGGAAGCTCAGGGAGCCGTCAACATTCAGAACCAGTTTTGAAGTGAGGCTTATCCGGGAGGTCAGTCCGAGAGCCATATTCTGGGCAGGAACGGGCAGATCCGGATCCTCGTACGGAATGAAATTCTTTGTATTGTCTCCGATCCGAAGCATTGAAACATCCACGAACGATTTTTCAGTGCCGTACCCGATCTTTGCTGCCCATCCAAGGCGTGTCAGTTTTGGAATTGAATCAGCCATTATAAGATCATACTGGGATGTCTGGTTGAACTTGCCATAAACAGCTGCCAGGCGGAATTTGCCCGGCTTTGCTTCCAGCCCGGCACCAAGGAAAGTATGACCATTCAGTGTGAACTCGGAGAATGACACATTCCGGTAACCCAGGTGAACAGTAAGCCACTTGTAGGTAGGACTTATCCCAAACTGGTTGAATGGCTGGCGGAAGCCGGCTTTCTCATTACTGTACCATGTGAATGAGAATGGCATGCTGATGCCGTAAACTGTAAGGGTGGCATTTGCGTTCACACCGAAGGAGAATGGCGTCTGCCTGTCGGGAATTCCGGATGCATTGTAAAATGCACTGTTCAGTCCAAGGCTGCCGTTAACTGTAACCGGGCTGGAATTCTTCAGGTTTGACAGCGACTGCGCGTGTAAAGCCACCGTAGTTGTCAGGAGGAGAATTATGCACAGGTATTTTACCGTGATTCTCATCATCACTTTACTTAGTTGGTTCATTGGCTTTGATGAAAGATTTTGGGCAACAGGAAAACAGGCTGGCAGAACTCCGTGTACGTAAAAGCGGGGTGACTTTTATACCGTAAATGATTACCGTAATCATAAATAGTAATCAGAATGGAGTTAACCTGGTTATTTATAACCAAACTCACACTAAGGTAATTAAATTGCAGAAGCAGAAAGAATATTCAGAATAAATAGAAGGAAGAGACCCTTCCGGGGCCGGTAATCATTGCCGGGATATGTTATAATCCCGGTAGTATGTAAACGGGGGCTCTGTCTCAGGCTCCCCCGAGAGGTTAACTAATCACAATCCGGCTGAGAATTATTCTCACCGGGCTGCTCACCATTTTGTGCCGTGGCACTCAAAGCATGATACTCCGGTGCTTCCTCCCTTTAAATCGGCTCCGTGACATGATACACAATTTGTAAGAGGCTGATTCAGTCCGCTCTTGTGCATATATCCGCTTTGATTAATAGTATGGTCTGCCGGAGGATTGTATTTCGGGTCACTGGTATTTTCACAGCCAATGAAAAGAGCAACCAAGGCCACTGCCAGAGACAATTTAACTGATACACTGATTTTCATATTTTCCTGTTTTTTGGAACGAAAATGCAATCTGATGCCTTTCATGCACCTTCACTGTAAAACGTACCCGCGGAAGATTATTGCTGATCCCCCTGATGATATATATCACCCTGACAAAAACGTCAGTACCTTAATCCTTTATAAATTCTGTTGCCCTTAACCGCTTAAGTTTTTATTCTTAGTATATTGACTTTCAATTCAAGCATGCACTGATTATGAAAGCATATGCATTTGCTGTAATTATTATTTTTACTGCCTTCTCGTGTGACAGTGATTCAAAGAAGCACACGATTCCTGATAAAGCAGAAAACAATGATGAAATGGAACAGGGACAAGAGAAATTAAGATACCTTGCACTGGGAGACTCTTATACCATTGGTGAAAGCGTTGATCCCTCCATGCGCTACCCCGTTCAGATTGCTGATTCCCTGGAAAAGCGGGGATACCTCGTGGATGATCCCCGCATAATAGCAGTCACAGGCTGGACAACTTCAGATCTGAAGGCCGGAATAAATGCTGCCAGTCCGCAGGGAACGTATGACCTGGTCAGCCTGCTGATTGGAGTAAATAACCAGTACCGGGGCATGGACATAAATATTTACAAGAAGGAGTTTGGGGAACTGATAGACCAATCGATCCTATTTGCCGGGTATGACACGGGCCGGGTCATTGTTCTTTCCATCCCTGACTGGGGAGTAACCCCGTTTGCGTCAGGCAGGGACAGGGAGAAGATTGCCAGGGAGATTGATCAGTATAATGCGGTTAACAAAGAAATTACTTTGTCAAAGGGAATTGTCTGGATAGATGTGACAGGAATATCCAGGCTTGCCGTGACAGACCTGACGCTCATTGCCGGAGATGGACTTCATCCATCCGGAAAGATGTATACTGAATGGGTAAGGCTGGCCGTACCGGAAATTGTTAAAATGCTGAAAAAGGACTGATAATGGATATGGAATCGGCATACAGGGAGGCCGTTGCCCTGGATAATCAGGATGAACTCTCCGGATACAGGTCACGGTTTATTTCAGGCGATGAAAAGCTTATTTATCTGGATGGAAATTCACTTGGAAGGCTGCCTGCGGAGAGCAAGGAAATACTTGAACGTTCAGTAAGTTTCGAGTGGGGTGAGAGACTTATCCGAAGCTGGAATGAAGACTGGTATACAAAAAATATCAGTCTTGGAGATAAGATTGCGCCGATAGCCGGTGCGTCCGAAGGGGAGGTGGTTATTACCGACACCACCTCAGTCAACCTTTACAAACTGGCCCATGCGGCACTCAGGTTTCAGAAGGGGAGGACCCGCATAGTGTCAGATGAACTGAACTTCCCATCTGACCTTTATATTCTCCAGGGGCTGGTAAAGGAATTCGGGGATGAATATGAACTGGCTGTTGTTTCCTCCAGGGATGGGATGACGATCGATACCATGGACCTTAAGGCAGTGATTGATGAGAATACAGCGCTGGTATCACTTTCACATGTGGCTTTCAAATCTGCTTTCAGGTACAACATGAAGGAGATTACCGGTCTTGCGCATGAGAAGGGAGCAATGGTATTGTGGGACCTGAGTCACAGCATAGGGGCAGTGTCCGGGGAGCTGAACACGGCAAATGCCGATCTTGCAGTGGGATGCACCTACAAGTATCTCAACGGAGGTCCGGGTTCACCGGCATTTTTGTATGTACGGAAGGACTTGCAGGACAAACTCATATCACCCATCTGGGGGTGGTTCGGAGAAAAGAATCCGTTCGAATTTGAGTTGAAATATCGTCCCGGCGACGGGATAAAACGGTTCCTGGCAGGCACGCCACCTGTCCTCGCCTTGAAAACCATAGAACCCACCCTTGATATGATGATCGAAGCCGGCATGAACAGTATCAGAAATAAAAGTGTTTCTCAATCAGATTATCTTTTACGGCTTGCTGAAAGATTTCTGTATCCACTGGGATTTATGCCCGGGTCCCCAACTGATCCTGAAATGCGCGGATCACACGTATCCCTGCGCCATCCTGAAGCCTACCGGATCTGCAGAGCCCTGATCGACCCGGACGTGGGAGGAGCTGTCGTAATTCCGGATTTCAGGGACCCTGATAATATCCGCTTCGGTATCACTCCCCTGTACACGACGTATACCGAAATAATCATGGCAATAAGGGAGATCAGGGATATAGTTGAGAATAAGCTCTTCCTGAAGTACTCCGGTGAAAGAGAGAAGGTGACCTAGCCGAAATCTCCGGAGGCACCATTAGGCTTTCCTGTCTTCACTTTTTAAGCTAATTTTGAATACAATGAAACCTCAGAACCTGGAATTATGAAAAGGAAATAT
>JAKAXP010000127.1 GCA_021816545.1 Bacteroidota bacterium | reverse complement strand
TATTTTCAGGTTAAATAACTTTCGCAAGTATCGTCCTGCTGGCCCTTACCTGTTCAAACATCTGAACGTCAACCTCAGTATCAACCGGAAGAAATATGTCGACGCGTGAGCCGAACTTGATGAACCCGAGTTCATCACCCTGGCTGACCTTATCCCCCTTTTTAGAGTAGGTGACGATCCTCCGGGCTACGGCTCCGGCTACCTGTCTGACAAGTATTTCGGTGCCGCTCTCACTTTTAACAACCACGCTGCTCCTTTCGTTCAGTTCTGATGATTTGGGGCTGCGGGCATGATATTTCTTGCCGGGCTGGTAATGTGTCCATGTGACAGTCCCCGAGATGGGATACCTGTTGCTGTGCATGTTGAACGGCGACATGAAAATTGAAATCTGCAGGCGATTGTCACGGAAATACTCCTTTTCATATGTCTCCTCAATTACAACAATCTTTCCGTCAGCCGGGGCATATATAAGAAGCTGATCAGGTTCAAGAGGCCTCGCAGGAGCGCGGAAGAACATTACGATGAACAATAAAACGAGAAGTGATGCACCAACGGCAATATAGTGATACACTGAGGTGTCACGCCAGATCATCCATCCGGTTATGTTGAGCAGGGTTAGCACGAATATAACTCCGGCTATGATCTTGTATCCTTCCCTGTGTATCCTGAATTTCCCTGCCGTCATGTCAAACCGTTATTGCCAGATAAAGGTATACAAGCGGGAAGGCTACAACCACGCTGTCAAACCTGTCAAGAAAACCGCCGTGCCCCGGCATTATCGTCCCGGAGTCCTTCAGCCCCAGGCTGCGCTTGAGCATAGACTCAAGCAGGTCACCAAAGGTCCCGCCAACAGAGATGATCAGGGCAATGATCATCCATCCTGCCGTGTCAGCCACACCGAGCCATCCTGAGAATAACCTGGCTACCAGCAGGGTAAGGATCAGTCCGCCAAAGAACCCTTCCCACGATTTCTTCGGTGAGATACGCTCAAAGAGACGGTGCCTGCCAATTGCTGACCCCACAAGGTATGCACCGGTGTCATTTGTCCACAGGAGCAGAAAGAATCCGACCATTATTCCCGGTGAAAATACTATTCCCTCCATCGGCAGAAGAGGACTTAGTCCCGTCTGGTTGAAAGCCGAGAAGGGGAACATTGAAAAGGGAACCGCAGTATAGAGTATCGAAAAGAATGTATGTGCCAGTGAATCGAAAGGCCTCTCCACGTTCCGGAAGAGTTCGATCACCATCACTATTGATATGACAGGTATCATTGCAAGAAACCACTGCCTGGGGATCCACCCGAGGGCAACCGTTGTTGAGATGACATACAGGAGGAACCCGCTTATGATGCCGGTGATCAGCTGAGGCCGCACGCCTGTCCCCCTTACCATGATGTAATACTCACGCTGCGTGCCGGCGATCATCACCGCTCCTACTATAAAAAATGAGATTGGATGGAACCACAGTCCCCCGAGAACGAATATCACTATGAAGGCACCTGTTATGGTGCGCCTGATGAGATTGGTCACTTTACAGATCCTTGATTATTTCCTTGGCTATCAGCACGTTGTCGCGATGCACGAATATCTCTATCTCACCTATCCTGTAAATGCTGTCCCGTTTGTCAACAGCTACGGCGTCAACACCGTTAGTCAGCAGCCGTTCCACTGCAATCTGGCTTCTGATATCATCGGTGAAGCCTGCTATGGCAACCCATTCATTTTCCATCGCCGGTACCTGGAACGTCAGCCGCATCAGCAGCTGGGGTCTCCTGACCGGCTGCTGCAGGTTTTACGGCAGAGTCTTCAGTTTTTTCAGTGGCAGTTACTTCGGGAGCAGCAGTCTCTGAATCCTTCGGGGCAGACTCCGGGGCAGCCTTGGCTGCAGCTCCGGCAGAAGCCGTGGCATCAGCTTCGCCGGGTTTCTCACCGCGGCGCTTGCCGAATATCCGCTCAAGATCCTCGCTGAAGATCACCTCCTTCTCAAGGAGCTGCTCGGCAAGCTGCGTCAACCCGGCTATATTTGACGATATGACCTCTTTAGCCTTCATATAGGACTCCTCGACGATCTTCTTCGCTTCACGGTCAATCAGCTCGGCAGTCTTCTCACTGTAGGGCTTTGTGAAACCGTATTCCGACTGTCCTGACGAATCATAGAAGCTGATGTTGCCAACCTCATTTGACATGCCGAAGTAGGCCACCATTGCATACGCCTGTTTGGTGACCTTTTCCAGGTCGCTCAGCGCTCCTGTGGATATCTTTCCTATCACAAGTTCTTCGGCGGCTCTTCCTCCCAGTGCATATGCCAGTTCGTCAAGGATATGCTCCCGTGTTGAGATAGACCTCTCCTCCGGCAGGTACCATGCAGCACCCAGTGCCTTCCCTCTTGGGATGATTGTCACCTTGAGCAGCGGACTGGCATGCTCCAGCAGCCAGCTGACCGTGGCATGACCTGCTTCGTGGTATGCTATTGTCTTCTTCTCCTCCAGGGAGATGATCTTGTTCTTTTTCTCAAGTCCGCCAATGATCCGGTCTATGGCGTCCAGGAAATCCTGCTTCTCAACCACCGTCTTGTTACGCCTTGCGGCGATAAGGGCAGCCTCGTTACAAACGTTGGCTATGTCAGCACCCGAGAAGCCGGGTGTCTGTTTGGCAAGGAAGGCTATATCAAATCCCTCCTCGAGCTTGATCGGGCGGAGATGCACCTTGAATATTGCTTCACGCTCCTTCAGGTCAGGGAGCTCAACGTTAATCTGGCGGTCAAAACGGCCGGCACGCAGCAGCGCCTTGTCAAGGATATCGGCCCTGTTTGTGGCTGCCAGGATTATCACCCCGCTGTTGGTCCCGAAGCCGTCCATCTCGGTCAGGAGCTGGTTGAGAGTATTCTCCCTTTCATCATTGGCGCCGAAGTTCGGATTGCGTCCCCGGGCACGGCCCACGGCATCAATCTCGTCAATGAAGACAATGCACGGCGCCTTTTCCTTGGCCTGTTTGAAGAGATCCCTCACCCTTGAGGCTCCCACACCCACGAACATTTCAACAAAGTCAGACCCCGAGATGGAGAAGAAGGGTACGTTTGCCTCACCCGCGACAGCTTTTGCAAGCAGAGTCTTGCCGGTTCCGGGAGGGCCCACAAGCAGTGCCCCCTTGGGGATCTTGCCGCCAAGTGATGTATATTTCTTCGGGTTCTTGAGGAAGTCAACTATCTCCATTACTTCGGTTTTGGCCTCCTCCAGCCCCGCAACGTCACTGAAATTTATCTTGATATGGGTATCCTTGTCAAAGATCTGTGCCTTTGATTTCCCCACGCTGAAAATGTTGCCTGCTCCCCCTCCTGAACCGGCTGACATCCGGCGCATGAAATAGATCCACAGCACCGCAATCAGAAGGAACGGGAGTATCACCCCGAGGAATGTGCCAAGGTAGTCCTTCCTCTTCTGGTATTCAAGGTATATACGCTGGTCCTCGGTGTAGCCGGCTTTATCCTGTGCCTCCTCGAAGAACTTCTGAAAAAGCTCAACGGTGCCGAAGGTATGGTAGTACTGTGGCCTGGGGGGCTGCAGCCCGAAGCTGCGGTGCTCCGCGAAGTCGGGGTAACGGCCGCTCTTCAGGGAGTCAGCCTTAATGTATATTTCAGCCTGCTCCTCATTTACTATGATCACCTTTTCAATGTCATGGTTCATGACCATCTCCTCTATCTCCCTCTGCCCCGCTTTCTGGGTGTATTTCCCGGAAGTGAGAACCTGGAAGACGATGAATGTAAGCAACAGTATCGCGAACAGCCAGCTGGAATTGAACCACGACTTGCCGTTATTCTTATCGTTCTTGTTTGACTTCGGAGTCTCTTTGCTCTCTGCCATAATATCAGTTAACCTTTCTTTTCCAAGTTATCCTCGAGGTACGTTACCCGGCCATCGGCCCATAACGACTCAAGGTCATAAAATTCCCTGTAAGGCTTCTGGAAGATATGCACGAGAATATCACCGTAATCAAGCAGTACCCAGATGCAGTTTTCCTTCCCCTCAACATGGTAGGGTTTCACACCTGTCTCCCTTCTTACCGCATCCTCCACTGACCATGCAAGGGAATCAACCTGCTTGGTGGACGCGGCGTGACTGATAACAAACCAGTCACACATCCTGCTTTCAATATTTCTCAGATCAATCAGGGCCACCTTTTCACCCTTCTTTTCAAACAATCCCCTGACAATGCTGTCAGTTACCCCGGTGGCCTCCTTTATGCCTTTTCTCATCAATAATCTTTTCAGTTATAAACAGTTCTGTAAACTGCCGCAAAATTACGAACATTTATCCGTATTTTAGCCCGGCTTTAGTTCTTTTTACAATTTGGGTGCCAATTTGTTCAGGGCAGGAAATGAAGCCGTTTTCCGCCGGAAAGGCACCTCTGTAACAGGTTACAGTCATGATAATAGGAACATATGTCAGGCACTGTGAAAAAGTGTCATCTACAAACACCGTGGCAGCTGCCATGATAAGGGATCAGGCCCCGGCAGAGGGGACCGTGATAACGGCTTCATACCAGGATAGCGGAAGGGGGCAGCAGGGTAACAGCTGGGAAAGCGAACCCGGAAAGAACCTGCTGATGAGCGTGATACTGTACCCGGTTATGGTCAGCCCTGCTGAACAGTTCATTATCTCGAGGATGATCTCACTGGCAGTTCATGACCTCGTTGCAGGGCACAGCCAGGCAGCAAGGATCAAGTGGCCCAATGACATCTACGTGGGAGATGACAAAATAGCAGGCATTTTGATCGAAAACAGCATTATGGGTGATACACTGGCAACCACCGTTGCAGGCATCGGGCTTAATGTCAACCAGGAGATCTTCCGCAGCGGCGCTCCCAATCCCGTCTCTCTCAGGCAGGTAACCGGCCGTGAACTTGACCTTGGTGCTGTCACAGGTGATCTTATCGCCGCACTTGACAGGAGATATGACATGGTGATCAGAGGTGAAGCAGCCACCCTTGAGAGAGAATACCACAAAGCCCTTTACAGGGCCGGTGAGTGGCATCGCTTTTCAGATGATACAGGTGAGTTCGAAGGAATGATAGAAATGGTCATGCCTGACGGTATGCTCTCCGTCAGGAAAAGAGAGGGAGTCAGCCGGCTGTATGCATTCAGGGAGATTGATTACATCCTCTGACCTTCTCATACCCGTCATATGTCTCGATCAGATCCATCAGGGTCTCAAGGTACTTTCCCGCGGAGTCACCGACAAGCATCCGCAGGAGGGGATTCATGTTCAGTCCGGCGTCAATACGGACCGCTGACCTCATGCCGCTTATGAACTCAAGGCTGACTCTCACCTTCACCTTCCCGGTGAGAAATGATTCCGCATCATAGGTGATCTCTGAATGTGGCATTGCCTCTGAAAGCGAGACAGTGACCCGGCCTGCTCCGTCAGTCCTGAAGCTGCACCTGTCTTCCGTTGCCTCCCAGTCAGTAACCGTATCCTCCGGCAGTACTGACCTGAAATTACGCATATCTGTCAGGAAGGCATAGAGGTCACTGTCGCCGCATGGCACTTCTCCCCTCCTGCTTGTAAAAGTAGTCATCGGGCTCATGTACTGGCCCCTCCGTTGTTCTTCATAATCAAAAATCCGCCCCCTGCTGTTATTACTTCCCGATTCCCCATGAGGCCGGGTCTGTGCGCCACTCCTTCAGTGTCTCCACATCACCCTGTGATATGTAACCCGATGATGCGGCCATATCAACCAGGACACTGTAGTTGCTGAGCGTGTCGAGCCTGCATCCCTCAGCAGCAAATGCATCGGTTGCTTTGGCAAACCCGTATGTAAATATTGCTATCATCCCCAGAACTTCGCAGCCTGCTTCTCGAAGTGCCCTCACAGCACCCAGGCTGCTTCCCCCGGTGGAGATGAGGTCTTCTATCACTACCACCTTCTGCCCTTTTTCATAATGTCCTTCTATCTGGTTGCCCAGCCCGTGATCCTTGGCACCTGACCTCACATAAATGAAGGGCATGCCGAGGGCATCAGCCGCCAGGGCACCGTGGGCAATGGCACCCGTTGCAACACCTGCTATCAGCTCAGCACCCGGATAAAGCTCCCTGACCTTCACGGCGAAGGAGTCCCTGATGAAACCGCGAACCTCCGGGAAAGAGAGCGTCATTCGGTTGTCACAGTAAATGGGCGACTTCCATCCCGAGGCCCATGTAAAAGGTTTTGCCGGTTGCAATTTAATTGCTTTAATTTGCAGTAGGTATTCTGCGGTTTTCCTGGCTGTTTCGTCCATATGCTGAAGTATAAGATATATTTTGACAACAGGGTAATCACGCTCTCCCCCGAGCCTGACCGGGTGCAAAAATACACCCTTTATCACAAATACAACCAGCCGGAGGAACTCTTCACCCAAATATCACAGTTTGCAGTCAATAATGAGATCCCCTCGCTGAATATTTATACATCTGATATCAACAATCTGTGGAAGGTTTTCTCATCATGGTTCGTGGTGATCGAGGCAGCAGGCGGTCTTGTGAAGCACCCGTCAGGAAGATACCTGTTCATCATGAGGTACGGCAGGTGGGATCTCCCGAAGGGACACATGGAAGCGGGCGAAACTCCTGAAGAATGCGCCGTCAGGGAGGTGACAGAGGAGTGCAACATCCACGGTCATTTCATTGAGGGAATACTTCCTCCCAGTTATCATACGTATCTTT